>DATMYZ010000339.1:0-5573 GCA_035560675.1 Clostridia bacterium | reverse complement strand
CGTTATACTTTGTCATGTGCTCAGCAAGAGCAGCACAACACACAGCGCAATAGTGCGCAAACCAAATTATCAGGAGGATTTCACATGAAAAGAACCCTTTCTATTCTGCTTGCGGCTATGTTGGCTATTTCCGTTGCAGCTACCGCATTTGCGGTTGATCCAAAAAACAATATCGTACTCGGTACTGACGCCGACAGCGGTCTGGTATTAAAAGACAGCCTGCTTGAGCCTGGCGAAACCTACCGCTTCCCTGTATCTGTATCGATAGCCGGTGCGGAGGCTACCCCCCTAACCGCAGATCTACTCGACGAATACAGCCTTAAGATCAGCAACACCGGATCGGGTAACTCCCTTTCTGAGTTTCTGCTTGACAAGGTCGGCGGCGTGTACTACATCACTGCAACAGTCAAGGCCGGATGGCCCGCAACCACCACTGAAGAAGAGTACACCTTGAAACTGACCGAGAAGTCTGCCAGCAAGAATTACGTAGAAGTCACCTTTGCGTACGAGACCGGCTACAAGACGGTTTCTGACGACTATATCGCAGCGCTTGCCAAGGAAGATGAGATCACAGTTGACAATGAGACCCCCGTTTTCACTAAGTCCCAGCTCAACACAATATCTGACCTGAACAACAACAAGAAGGTTACTTTTACTGACGACAACTGGAACTACACCGTTATCGTTTCCGGCATGAAGGCTATCAACATGCTGCACAATAACAACGCCATTACTGAAATCATCAATAAGTATGAGAGCAACAACTTCGAGTTCTTGACCTTCCCGGCAGGTACGAAGTTCTCCACCAATGGCACAATGGAAATCGATGTCTCTAACTACACCGACGACTTCGGCGGCAAGTTCTTTGTCTACCGCTATCTTGACGGTAAGCTTACCCTCATCAACTCCAGCTACAATGCCGACGATGAAGTTCTGAGCTTCAGCACCAACACCCTCGGACGTTTTGTTATCACCGATAAGGCTGTCAAGGATGCGGTTGTTATCACCGAAACCGGCTCTAACGGTTCTGGCAATACGCCTACCAATCCCAGCACTGGCGCTGCCATCTAAAACAAATCCTTACAATGAAATACCGGAGCTGCTTTAAGCGGCTCCGGTATTTTAAATTATCTCAAAAAAGGGCTTGCAAAGCGTATCACATCATGGTATATTAAATGTATTATAATAACTAGTACACATAAAACTTAGAGTTGTTGCTTAATCATCTTAAAAGAAGGAGGCAAGCCATGTTTTCAATAGATGCACGCAGCAGAGTGCCTATATACGAGCAGATTGTGCAAAATATCATCAGTCTTATCAGCAAGGGCATTTTGGCCGCAGACGATCAGCTTCCGAGCGTGCGCAGTCTGGCGCGGGATATCGGCATCAACCCCAACACTGTACAAAAGGCTTATCAGGAGTTAGAGCTCCGCGGACTTATTTACCAGGCCGCTGGACGCGGCAGTTTTATCTCCCCCGGCGAAAACTTGACAAAAGCCGTACTGGAGCAGCATTTGAAGGCGATTGAAGAGCCAATGCGCGCAGCCAAAAAGGCAGGGGTTTCTAAAGAAGCGGTCATTAAGCTGACCGGCGAAATTTACAAGGAGGAAATTTGATGATTAAGATCGAGAATGTCACCAAACGATTTGAGAGCAGCACCGCGCTCGATCAGGTCAGCTTTGAGATTCAAAAAAGCTGCATATACGGTTTGGTCGGCACGAACGGTTCCGGCAAATCGACGCTATTGCGCCTGATAGCGGGGGTCTATTCGCCCGACGGCGGCAGTGTGAATGTCGACGGTGAGGTTGTATATGAGAATCCCGAAAAAAAGAAGCAGGTGTTTTTCGTCTCCGACGACCTGTTTTTTCATCCACAGGCGACTTTGCAGGATATGGCTGATTTTTATCGAGCTGCCTACCACCGTTGGGATGAAAAGCGGTACCAGAGGCTGTGCGAGATGTTCCCCATCGGCACTCGACGCAAGCTTTCAAACTTTTCAAAGGGTATGCGCCGTCAGGCGGCTTTGATTTTAGCGCTCTCCAGCGCGCCAGATTATCTGCTACTCGACGAGGCGTTTGACGGACTTGACCCGGTTATCCGCCACGCAGTGCGAAGAATTATCTCCGACATGCTCTCGGAATATAACATGACTGTCGTCATCTCATCGCACAACCTGCGCGAGCTTGAAGATTTTTGCGACCGCGTTGGGTTGCTGCACCACGGTGAGCTTAAACTGGAGTGCGCAATTGACCACATTCAGCTGGGCTTTTGCAAGGTGCAGGCGGTATTTAAACCGATGCCCGAAAACCTTGCGCTTGAAGACATATCGGTAATTTCCAAAGAGATTCGCGGTAGCGTGGCCACGTTGGTGTGCGCCGCGGGCGAAAAAGAGGCACTTGCTGCCGTTTCAAAACTCTCTCCCATCCTGTGCGAGGCGGTTAGCCTAACGCTTGAAGAGGTATTTATTTATGAAATGGAGGCGGTCGGATATGACTACAGCAAAATCATCTTTTAGTATGGCCCGCTTTTTGCCCGTGTATAAAAACCTTTTGCGTCGCAATCGTGGCAGTGCCCTCTTTTATGGTGCGCTGGGCTTCTTATTCTTTAGTCTTCAATATCTTTTAAGCTTTCTAGAACATATTCGCTCCTTTAATGACAATCCGCTGCGCACCTTTGAATTACTTGGTCCTGCCAACATTTATAATGGCTTTGCAGTGGTGTTCTTTACTGGCTTGTCACTGGTGGTTCCGGTGGTTTTAGCGACAAACCTGTTTGGTTATATGCAGAACAAGCGCTCGGTGGATGTATATCATTCGTTGCCGCTAACCAGGAGCGAGCTTTATCTCGCAACCTCGGCTGCGGGTATTACGCTAATATGGGTTCCACTGATTTTGAACTTTCTTTTTGTCGCGGGCACCGCACTTTTTGTGGGCGGTCAAGCGATGGATATGATTTTTCTTGAACTGCTTTGCTGGATGGTCATCACTTTCGTGATATTTGCTTTGACTGCTTTTTCGGCGGTGAACGTGGGTACCACCTTTGATACAGCCATCTTTTCGCTAGGGCTTAACGCGTCGCTTGCCGCGGTCTATATGACTATTATCACAATCGGGAGCGTGTTTCTTTATGGCTTTTATGATATCGATAATGGTCTGGAGGTGGCCTATCGACTTTCTCCGATTCCGCTCATGATGGTTCGTCAGGCGCTGGTCGAGATCAATTCGTCAGAGATGCTGCGCGACAACAACATTGCCATTGCGCTATGGCTGATGGCGGGCATTGTTGTATTTATTTGCGGCATGTTTGTTTATAAAAAACGTCGTTCGGAGCAGGCAGAGGCGGTTGGCAATTTAGGCCCGCTGCAAATGTTTTTGCGCAGCGTCGGTACGCTGGTAGGCGGAGCTATGCTGGGTGCGGTGTTCTGCGGCGTGTTCGGATTTGACCAGTCGAAGTTGGTCTTTCTTATTTCTCTTGCCGTCGGCGCGTTGATCACCTATTTTATCGGCGACGTTATTCTAACCAGAACGGTTCGCTCTATTCCAAGGGCGCTGCCTGCGGCAGCGGCCACTACACTTGGCGTCTGCCTGTTGGTGGGCGGTGTTATGTACGGTGGTTTTGGCTATGAGAACCGCATTCCCTCTTTTGAGTCGGTCGCGTCGGTTTCGCTAGAAAGCTATGGAACACGCTACGGCCACGAGCCCTCGCTCGACGAAAAGTATAACAGGGAGTATCGCTTTACTGAGCCGGAAGCGATTAAGCTGATTATACAAGCGCATGGGGCGCAGGTGAAAAGTCATTTCGCGGACAAAGAGAATCTTGACGAAAACGACAGCTTTTACGGTTCGCTGCGCATCAACTATACACTTCAAAACGGAAAAACGCTTTCTCGCAGATACTATGGCCTTTACCCCGATACGCGTGTAGCACTGATTGAGCTGGAAAGCCAGCCCGAGATGATCCGCCAGACTCATGCGGCTTTTAGGGGCAGGGCGGATATACTTTCATCCGTGTCGGTCGTCAATGCGCTTGGTACCAACAGTAAGCAATTGACGCTGACCGCAGAGCAGAAGCAGCAGCTTTTAGATGCTGTATGCACCGATCTGCTGGCACAGCCGGTGAGTGAGATGAAAAACGGCGCGCAGGCGTTGGGCTTTTTGAAGATGGAATACCAGTATGTGCGTAGGAGTGACGGTAAGGTTGTCACCACCGAATATTCAATGGGTGGTATGACCGTCTCCGAGATTGAAGCAGAAACAGTCAGAACCCTGACTGCCGACGGGCAGGACTATTCTGTCGCGACCAGTGAGGTCCTCATTACTGAAAGCTTTAAAAACACCCGCGTGTTGCTCGAACAGCTAGGGGCGGGAGAGCAATTGCAAAATGATTTCTCACAAGTCAAAACAGCCTATGTAGGCGTAATCGGTTACCGCTTACGCAATCAGGGCACTGTTGTGATGCAGTCGTCGATTGAAGAAAAGCTTATCGACCTTAACGACACCATTATGTACGCCTATTATGACAAGGAATATTACAATACAGATGGCGAAAAATCCAAGGCTTTCGTCGAAATTGATGCGGCTCAGCTTACGGCTATTCGCAAAGATCTGACCAGTATCTATGTGTCGCAGAACGATAATCCGTATGTTGTCGTTGGTATTGCCAGTGAGCAAAACGGCCGCGAGGCGATTACGGGCTATTACTTTATGCCGTTGGAATCGTTATCTGAACAGATGAAATACAAAGTTTGCGAGAGCGCCCTCAACGAATACGACGAGGGATACCTAATTAACATGGGTTATCACTATTTCGGATAGTGCACTTCTAAGAAGTGCGCGTTCTCGTGACAGGGGAGTAAAAGATGCTACAGTCGGTGAAGATGAGCAAATCTGAATATGCGCACCGCTATGACGACCTTGCGGATGCGCTTTACAAGTTGGCGCTCTATTTGCTTGGAGACGCTGCCGAAGCCCGTTATGCCATGGCGGAGGTGTTTGTCGAAGGGTACATCACCCACGCGGGGCAGAGCTTTGAGCAGCGGATGCTCGCGGTACTGTGGCGTGTGGTTAAAGGGTGCGAACCGATTTGTGGTGAGGCCTACCGCAGAAATCTACTGGCAGCGGTTACGCAGCTGGCCGAGAATGACGACAGCGGGCGTCTTTTCGAAATACTGGGTGAGACACCGCTCATCGAGCGGGCTGTGCTGCTGCTGTCGGTGATGCAGCGTCAGCCGACTGATACCATCGCGTGGCTGCTTGAGCTCCCGCAGGGAGAGGTAAGTCGAGTGCTTAAACAGCTTTGTGATAAAGTGCGCCGTACAATGGTGGCGTAATAAAAACGGCCCCTTGCCAATTTAAGGGCGAGGGGTCTGTTTTTTGGTTTGTACAAAAATGGTTTTATGCTTTCCAGTGTCATAGGTTTATGCTAGAATAGCTGTAGAAGCTAATATGGCATTTCTAAAATGATACTGTGCATCCATAGGGTTGTGACATAATGATTGAAATGAGGGGAATTGCTGTGAGGGTATACAGCTGGCCGACGTTGATAACAACGGTGTTGCTTGGTATATTCTATAT
>DATMYZ010000338.1:0-3128 GCA_035560675.1 Clostridia bacterium | reverse complement strand
GCGCCTTTTGTATGTGCCCTAAGCCCCGATTGAGTGGGGACATTTGAGTTTCAATTACTTTCTGATGAATTCTGTCTATGTCACATGCGCCAATCGGCAGTTTTTAATAGAGAATTCGCCAAACGTTTACAGCTTTCTCTTTGACATCCGGTCATTTTCAAGCTACAATACTAAATGGTATCAGCAGTTGTCTGGAAAATAATTCAATTTTAATTCTTTCGGCAAAACATGTTTATGCCAACATGCAACGCGGGCAAAATTAGAACGGAACTGACTTTAAAATTTAAGATAAAAAGAGGTATCGCCGATGGGCATTTTTGACAAAATTTTCGGAAACTACTCCGATAAGGAGCTAAAGCGTATTCGGCCAATTGCCGATAGCGTCATTGCGCTGGAGGAAAAATACGCTGCTCTCACCGACGCACAGCTCAAGGCCGTGACGCCCGCTTTAAAGGATCGTTTACAGGCTGGAGAAACACTTGACGACATTCTGCCCGATGCCTTTGCGGCCTGCCGTGAAGCGGCATGGCGTGTATTGGGGATGAAGCACTTCCCTGTCCAGATTATTGGCGGCGTTGTGCTGCATCAGGGGCGCATCGCTGAAATGAAAACCGGCGAAGGCAAAACACTTGTCGCTACGCTGCCGTCTTATCTGAATGCCCTATCGGGCGCTGGTGTTCACATTGTCACCGTCAACGAATATCTGGCCCGCCGCGACAGCGAATGGATGGGCAAGGTGCACCGTTTTCTAGGCCTGACTGTCGGTCTGGCTGTACCCGGCATGGAAAACGATGAAAAGCGCAAAGCCTATGCTTGCGATATCACCTATGCCACCAATAATGAGCTGGGTTTTGACTATCTGCGCGACAACATGGTCGTGTATAAAGAGCAGATGGCACAGCGCGGACATGCTTTTGCTATCGTGGACGAGGTTGACTCTATCCTGATCGACGAAGCGAGAACCCCGCTGATTATTTCGGGTCAAGGCGATAAATCCAGCGACCTTTACGAACGCGCTGACAAGTTTGCCAAGGGCCTTACCCGCACCAAGGTGACCGAGCTTGACGACAAGCAAGAGCAAGAGGTGCTTGAAGGCGACTACATCGTCGATGAAAAGGCCCGCACTGCCACCCTCACCCAGTCGGGCGTCAAAAAGGCTGAACGTCATTTTGGTGTTGAGAACCTCACCGACGCTGAAAATATCACTCTTTCGCACCACATCAACCAGGCCATCAAAGCTAACGGCATCATGCAGCGCGACGTTGATTATGTCGTTAAGGACGATGAAGTCATCATTGTTGATGAATTCACCGGCCGTCTGATGATCGGCCGCCGCTATAACGAAGGACTGCATCAGGCCATTGAGGCCAAGGAGGGCGTCAAGGTTGAGCGCGAAAGCAAAACTCTTGCGACAATCACCTTCCAGAACTATTTTAGAATGTACAAAAAGCTGTCCGGCATGACCGGTACAGCCCTTACCGAAGAGAACGAGTTCCGCGAAATTTATAACCTTGACGTTATTGTAATCCCCACCAACCGCCCGATTGTCCGGCAGGATTATGATGATGTGATCTACCGCACTGAACAGGGTAAATACAACGCCGTCATCGAACAGGTTGTGGAATGCCACGAAAAAGGACAGCCTGTTCTGGTGGGCACCATCACCATCGACAAGTCGGAGCTGCTGTCGTCGATGCTGAAAAGACGCGGCATTAAGCACGAGGTGCTAAACGCCAAATATCATGAGCGTGAGGCCACCATCGTCGCACAGGCCGGTCAGTTTAGCGCCGTCACTATTGCCACCAACATGGCAGGCCGTGGCACTGACATTATGCTGGGCGGCAACGCAGAGTTTTTAGCGAAGAACGAGATGCGCCGCCAAAGCGTTTCAGAAGAGCTGATTGAGCAGTCCACCGGCCACTCCGATACCGACGACAACGAGATTCTTGCAGCGAGAAAGCAATACGCCGAGCTATATGATAAATTTCGGCTGCAAATCGCCCCGGAAGCTGAAAAGGTCAAGGCGGCAGGCGGTTTATTTATCATTGGAACCGAGCGGCACGAATCACGCCGTATCGATAACCAGCTCCGCGGTCGTTCCGGCCGTCAGGGCGACCCTGGCGAATCCCGCTTTTTCCTCTCACTGGAAGACGACCTCATGCGCCTGTTCGGCGGTGACCGCATTCAGGGCCTGATGGATACCTTAAAAGTGGACGAGGATACGCCGATTGAAGCCAAGCTCCTGTCCTCTACCATCCAGTCGGCTCAATCCAAGGTTGAGGGCAGAAACTTCTCCACCCGTAAGAACGTTCTGCAATTTGACGATGTCATGAACCGCCAGCGCGAGATGATCTATTCTCAGCGCCGCGCGGTCATTGATGGCGACGATATTCGAGAAACAATTCTCCGCATGTTTGATGGCGTTATCACCGACGCGGTAGATTCTTATTTGCCAGGCGGCGCTGAAACGGAAAGCTGGAACCTGACCGGCCTGCGCGACTATCTCTTAGGCTGGGTCACCGACAAGGATGACTTAAACTACACACTCGGCGACCTTGACCGCATTGGGCGCGACGCTATCCGTGAGCAGCTGCAAAAGAAGGCACATGACCGTTATGCGGCACGCGAAAAGGAATGGGGAGATAATCTTACCCGCGACCTTGAGCGTATGATTCTTCTTAAAAATGTTGACCTTCACTGGATGGATCACATCGACGCTATGGACGAATTGCGCCGCGGCATCTATCTGCGCAGCTATGGTCAGCGTGACCCCGTGGTAGAATACCGCGTCGAGGGCTCTGAAATGTATGATGCGATGGTGCAAGCCATCCGCGAAGACACGGTCAGAATGCTGCTGACCGTTCGGGTGCGCATTGAAGCGCCCGTCGAACGCGAGCAAGTGGCAAAGCCCACCGAGCCTGTGCCGGACGGCAGCGCCAACCCGGTGCAGCGCAAGGCAAAAAAAGTTGGTCGAAACGACCCATGCCCCTGTGGAAGCGGCAAGAAGTATAAGCATTGCTGCGGAAGATAACCAACGTATCAAAAAAGGCTGCCGCAAAACTGCGGTGGCCTTTCAGCTTGTCTATCATTCACAGTTCCCATTTTTTTAGTTGGCGTTACTATAGCCC
>DATMYZ010000337.1:0-11811 GCA_035560675.1 Clostridia bacterium | reverse complement strand
ATTGTTTTTATATTATACCGCAATATGGCATAAAATACAATGCTCTATAAAGGTCTTTGTGCTTTTTATACCTAACTTCCAATGAATTCCCGAAGCAGCGAATCTTCAGGAATATAGCGATAATCAATATCTTCAAAGGCTTCAAGCAGGTCGACAATCTGCTTGACTTTACCAGAATAAACCCTGTCATCCTTTAGAGATTCGATCATCGGCAGTATGTAATGATGGAAGACACAGCCTTCATAATCCAGCGAGGAATCTATTTTGTAATCCACGCTGTCTCTAAACGGATAGATATGCTTTTCTTCGCCGTCGAGGACATCCTCCCACGCTAAGAGCGTCTCAAGCGGAGAGCGGTTTCTAAAATTGTGGTCACGAACCATGCGCCGGATCAGTCTTGTGTCCTTCGGGGTCAGTACCTCTGTTTCGCCATTCATATATTTGGTACGCGTGCTGACATACGCGCGATAAAGCGCATTGGGGTCCAAGAACTCCACCAGTCTGGGGTTTAGCGCATGCAGCCCTTCAACCACCAGCACACCGCGCTCTCCCAACTGAATCTCATTAGTGAGATGAGAACGGGCGCTGTTGTTAAAATCAAAGATTGGAAAGGTCGCACATCCCTGCCCCAGCAGACAACCTAACGTCGCGTTAACAAGCGGCAAATCGAGTGCCTCGACCGATTCCATATCGGGCGTGCCGTCCGGCAACCTGGGGTAGCTGGCTATCCCCAAAAAGAAATCGTCCAGCGATACCACCGGGGCATGAACACCGTTTTTGGCAAACGCCTCTGAAAGCTTATAGGCCGTCGTCGTCTTGCCGGAGGAGGAAGGGCCTGCCAGAAGCACGACACGGTAACGCCCGTTGCTTTCTAAAACCTGACCGACAATTTCATCTATCTGTTCAAAATAACCTTTTTCGCACTGTGCGATAAAGTCAGCCGGTTCTTGGGCCATCGTGTTAATTTCGGCGATTTCAATATGCGAATTTTTAACCTTGCTGATGATTTTCATAAAACAGTTTCACCCTTTCCTTACGATTCGATATCATCTGGTAACGCGAGAGGTATTCCGCTGGATATTTGAAGTTATAGATACGCTCAATATGCTCTCCGAACGGTGCGCGCAGTTTGGTGACGGCGCCGGCGCCCGCAGCTAATATCGTATGTGTCTCATCCATAATAAAGACGTTATAAAGCCCTTCTTTTCGGGGCTTGGCATAGCCGGTATTATCGAGACTGCCCACAGCGTTTTTCTGGCGGTAGAGATAATAAGGTGTATAATCCGCCTCGCAGATCAGTCGCCGAGCTGTATCCACCATTTGAGCCACCTCACCGTGCCGGGCGTACTGCCGTGCAACCTCCTGAGCATCTTCGGACAGCGTGCTGGCACGTTTTAATGTCAGCGTATGCACCGTAATGTTGTCCGGATTCAGGGCCAGCACTTTTTTAAGCGAATTTTCAAAGCTCTCGGGGGTATCCCCGGGCAGCCCCGCGATCAAATCCATGTTGATGCTGTGAAAGCCCACCGATCTGGCCAGCATAAACGCCTCAACTACCTGCTGAGCGGTGTGTTTTCTACCCACAGCGGACAGCACGTCATCGTTCATCGTCTGAGGATTGACGCTTAAACGCGTCACGCCAGCCGCTTTTATCGCTAGTAGCCGTTCGCGATCAATTGTGTCAGGTCGTCCGGCTTCTACTGTATATTCTAACAGATTTGACAGATCAAAAGCATGAGCAATTTGTAAAAATATCTTGGTAAGTTGTTCCGGCGACAGCGTTGTCGGTGTTCCTCCGCCAAAATAAACCGTTTGAAGCGTCAACCCTAATTCGTTAGAGATCCGGCCAAGTTCGGCAATTTCAACGCAAAGCTGGTCAACATAGGGCGCAACAAGATGCTGCATTTTTTCCACTGACTGTGACACAAACGAACAATAGCTGCAACGCTGCGGGCAAAATGGAATTGAGATATACAGACTAAAGCCCATCGGAAGACTTTGGTCGTTAATATGTTTCTCAGCATGCCGGACGATCTGAGCAAGCTGTGCCATTTCCGCGCTTAACAGATACCGGGTGCTGAGTTGCGCATTGGCTTCCTGATCAGTAAGGCCCTCTGCCGCCAGCGCATGGAACAGTTTAACTGGACGGATGCCGGTCAGAACGCCCCAGCGCAGTTCACGGCAGCCACTTTGAATCGCACAACGATATAAAATACGAGCGAGTGAAACCACTCGCTCTTTTTCTGAAAGACCCGATTCCGATGTTTCCTGTTTTGTATATACGCTGCCGTCTCTCCGCAGCGTTATTTGCAATAGCCAACCACGCTCGTTTGGCGACATCTCCGCCAGCAAATAGTCCTGTGCCGAATCTGGCGAAGGTATTTCCTCCGCCGATTTAAGCAACAGCGCCGGAAACAGCATGCGCGTAAGCATTTCAATTTCATAGGTATGGGCAAAGCCACGGGTCATTAAAATCATTTGAGCGCTTCCCTCATATAGGGGTTGTGTCGGCGCTCTTCCTCCAGCGTGCTCAACTCTCCATGACCAGACAGCACGTTGTAGTCGCCCGGCAGATCATGTAAACGCTTTAATGAGCGCAGAATTGTCGGATAATCGCCGCCCTCAAGGTCGGTTCTGCCGCACTCGTGTCTGAAAAGGGTGTCGCCTGAAAAGAGATAGTCTTCGCAGATATAGCAGACACCGCCGCGGGTGTGGCCGGGGGTCTCTACCACGCTAAAGGTCAGTTCACCCACAGTGAACTTATCTCCCTCATGCGCGAGAATATCGGCCTTCAGCCCCAGATAATCTTCATCGCTGATATAATGCCGCCAGTTGGAATTTTTGACAGCGGCAGGCAACATGGGGGCATCCTTTTCGCCGATAACAATTTTGACGTGAGGATGTTTTTCAACAATGCCTTTCGCTCCGCCGATGTGATCAAAATGGCCATGCGTCAGCAGAACATATTGGGGGTTGAGGTTATTTTCTTCAATAATCTGATTGACTCTGGCCGGGTTCGCGCCCGGATCGATGATGGCGGTTTCGCCGTTAGAATCAATCGCAAAATAGCAGTTGGTTGAAATCGGCCCCAGCGTGGTGTGTAAAAGTTTCATAGCTGTGTTCTCTCCTTAGTGTTTTGGCATGATCTCTTCGGTATCTAGCAGGATGGTAACCGGCCCGTCGTTTTCTAACGAAACCAGCATATGCGCACCAAATTCGCCAGTTTCAACCTGAAAGACCCCTGCCTCGCGCAGAAAATCGACATATCGCAGATACAAATTTTCTGATAGCGGCGGCCTCTCGGCGTTTATAAAGGCAGGGCGCCGCCCTTTTCTGCAATCGGCATAAAGTGTGAACTGGCTGACAACAAGTGCACTGCCGCCAACATCAAGCAGCGAAAGGTTCATTTTGCCCTCTAAATCAGTAAAGACGCGCAGTTCGGCGGTTTTCTTAGCCAGAAAACGCGCCTCTTCTTCTGTGTCGCCAATCGTTACGCCCAGCAAAATTAGGTAGCCGCCGTCGGTTTGCCCAACCATCTTGCCGTTTACTAAAACCTCTGCACGGTGCACGCGTTGCAGCAACGCTCTCATAAAATCACCCCGTCAGCCCGAAATGCGATCCACGGTAATAATACCCGGAATCTTTTTAATCTGCACAAGGACATAATTAAGCTGGTTTAAATCGGAGATGGCCATGGTGATGTTAAAGCTCAAACGTCCGTCTTTAAGCTCCTTGGCCATAAAGGAATGCAGTGAAATGCGCATGTTACTCAGAAGAATGCTCAACTCCGCCAGCAAGCCGACACGATTATTGCCGATGACCTCAATGGAGGACTGGAATGTTTCTTTAACAGTAGTCGCCCATTCACAGCGTACCCAGCGATCACGCTGTGAATCGTCGCTCGGAGCCGAAACAACGTTGACGCAATCGCGTTTATGAATTGAAACGCCATAGCCACGGGTGACAAAGCCAATAATGCTATCCCCCGGCAGTGGGTTACAGCACTTCGAAAATTTAACCAGACAGCCCTCAAGCCCCTCGACAATAACGCCAGAGGAATCCTTGCGTTCCTTTTTAGGTTTGATGGCAATAGCCGTCTGCGGCGGTTCCGGTCGATAAATACGGGTGAATTCCTCGCGCAGATGCGGCATAATGCGAGAAAACGGCAGGCCGCCATAGCCCAACGCTGCCGCCAGGTCCACAGCGGTATTCAGATGCTGGCGTTTGGCCTCCGCGGTTAAAAGCTGCTCACGCTGCTCATCGGTTAGTACGATGCTGGCACGTTTAAACTCGCGGTCAATCATCGCGTTGCCTTCGATAATATTCTCTTCGCGGCGCTCTTTCTTAAACCACGCTCTTATTTTGTTACGTGCCTCTGTCGTTTTAACAATGCCAAGCCAATCTCGATTGGGACCCTGCGTTTTAGAGTTGGAGGTGATAATTTCGACGATCATGCCGGTCTGCACCTCGGTGTCAATCGAGACGATCTTACCGTCGATGCGTGCGCCCGTCATACGGTTACCAACCGCCGAGTGGATGGCATAGGCAAAATCTAACACGGTAGCCCCAGCGGGCAGGCTGATAACATCCCCCTTGGGGGTAAACACAAAAACCTCTTCGGGGGCGATATCGGATTTAATCGAACTGACAATATCCTCAGCGCCCTCGCCGTCTTGCTGGTTCTCGATCAGCTGGCGCACCCAAGACAGGCGTTCCTCCAGCTTATCCTTCCCCTGAATACCAACCTTATATTTCCAGTGGGCTGCGATACCATATTCCGCCGTGTAATGCATATCCCAGGTGCGAATCTGCGTCTCAAAAGGAATACCTTCTTTATCGAACACAGTGGTATGCAACGACTGGTACATGTTCTGCTTCGGAGTCGAAATATAGTCTTTAAAGCGATTTGGAATTGGGCGAAACATATCGTGGATGATACCCAGAATGTTGTAGCACTCGATGACCGAATCGACAATAATACGCACCGCGTAAATATCAAAGACCTCGTCAAAGCCGCGGCCCTGCATATATACCTTCCGGTAAATGCCATAGATACTCTTAACCCGCCCCTCAATATAGGCGTTGGGATGTTCGGATTTAACACGTTCGAAGATACGCTGCTTGATACTTGCCAAAAACTGCTGACGCTGCTCGCGCGCGGCCAGCTGGCTCTCAATTTCGGCGTAGGCGATGGGGTCTAAAAACCGCAGAGAAATGTCCTCAAGCTCTTCCTTAATTCTACGGATACCAAGGCGATCGGCGATAGGGGCATAAATCTCCATCGTTTCAAGCGCTTTATAGCGCCGCTTTTCCTCAGCCAGATATTGAAAGGTTCTGGCGTTGTGCAGCCGGTCGGCCAGCTTGATGATTACCACGCGGATATCCTGCGCCATTGCCAAGAGCATTTTACGTAAATTCTCAGACTGCTGCTCCTCCTTAGAGGAATAAGGGATTCTGCCCAGCTTTGTCACGCCACCAACTAAGAGCGCGATATCGCTACCAAAGCCCTTTTTGATGGTCGTCATCTCCACGTCGGTATCTTCAACCACATCATGCAGCAACGCTGCCGCAACCGACTCCGTATCCATGCCCAACTCTACCAAAATTTTGGCGACAGCCAGCGGATGAATGATATACGGCTCACCTGAGCGACGTTTCTGGTCGCCATGCGCCTCAACCGCTACTTGATAGGCGCGCTCAATAATCTCCAGATTATAGCTTTTGCCAGTCTGGAGAATAAAGGCTTTTAAATCTTCGATTGTGATTGATCGACTGTCATTCATAATTGTTGCTGTAAGCTCCTTATAATCGAAGAATGCTCGAGCTGTACGCGGGCGGCCGTAGTGTCAACTGTCAGTACCGCAACATCCTGCAAAACGTTTTTTTGCAGCAAACCCAGCTCCTGCAAAACTTCAAGTGCGATACGAAAGCGCGAATAATCAATCGGTTCCTGCCTGGCGATGTGGCAGTAGAGCGCATTGGGCGAATAATTAACCGAGACCTGCTTTTTAATATAACGGTAAATGACCGCAGTCTCTTCGCGTGTAGGAATCAACTCCCTGCCTTGGCTTTCGTGCCGGAGATAGCTGTCATAGCGCTGTTCTCCAAGCACCAAAAGGCTCATATCGCCGCCAGAAAGGCGGATACCCTTTAGCTTTAACGAGACGTTCTGCTGCCCTTGATAGTCGTTGATCGAGGTGGCAAAAGCGACGTCTACCACGTCCCCTGTGACGGCACAAAAGCCGTTGGGACGGGCGGTAAAGCATAGTACATTGAACCGAACGTTATCTTTCATCAGGCACAGCTTGCAGTACTTGCCATCAGACAGCGGAATAATGCGCTCTAAACGTGCCCCCGCTACCATAAACACCGGCGCGGGATTCTGACTGCCAAATGGCTCCAGACAATCAATCTTCTTAATCTGTTCCACCGTCAACAATTCGGGCGACACAACACTGTCAATTTTCAGGTGCAGCGACGGCATAACAGGGTAATGTTCAGCGGCAAACTGTTGCAGCTTTGCGTTTAATTCCGACAACTTTGAGGTGTCCAAAGAAAAGCCCGCCGCCATCGGGTGGCCGCCATAGCGTGTCAGACAGTCCGAGCAGGCTGTCACCGCCTCTATAAGCGAAAAGCCTTCCACACTGCGGCCCGAGCCTTTGGCGTTCTCCCCCTGCGTTGAAACGAGCAGGCAGGGCTTTCCAAAACGCTCGACCATGCGCGAGCATACAATGCCCACAATACCCGCGTTCCAGTCCTCGCCGGAAAATAACAGAATCCTGTTATGTATCAAAGACGAATCGGCCAAAAGCTGCGCGGCGATGTCGTCGGTAATTCTCTTTTCGTCGGTTCGGCGCTGCTGATTAAGCGATTCAAGCCGGCCAGCCAGTTCGGCGGCTTCTTCTTCGCCTTCGGTCAACAGCAGCATCGCGGCAAGCTCGGCGGAATCGAGCCTACCCGCCGCATTGATACGGGGCGAAAGGCCAAAGGCCACAGATTCTCCGTTGAGCGTTTTGCCGGTAAGTCCTGCCGTCTCAAGCAAGGCGCGCACCCCGGGCCGGTGAGAATCAGCCAGCAGCTCAAGCCCTCGCTTGACAAAGCAGCGATTTTCTCCGATTAACGGCACCACATCCGCTACAGTGCCGATGCAAAGAAAGTCGGCGTACTGCTCCAGCAATTCTTCGCCGCGCTCGCCTTCCATCGCGCAAAGCAATTTAAACGCCACACCGACGCCTGAAAGGTCTTTAAAGGGATACTTGCAGTCGCTGCGGTGGGGATTGACCACCGCGGCCGCTGTGGGCAACGTTTCTCTGGGCTGATGATGATCGGTTACTACAACCCTCATGCCAAGTGCATTGGCATGGTCAATCTCATCCAGCGCCGAAACGCCGTTGTCAACCGTGATAATCAGCGACACACCCATTCGGTACAAATCGTCAATAGCAGGAATATTCAGGCCGTAGCCCTCTTTTTCGCGGTGGGGAATATAGTAACAACTTCGAGCACCAATTGATTCAAAATAGCTTTTGAGCATCGCGGTAGAAGCGACGCCGTCACAGTCATAATCGCCAAAAATACAGATAAACTCATCATTCTCAATGGCTTCCTGTATCGTTTCAAGGGCTGGAATCATGTCACAAAGCAGCATAGGGTCGCAGAGCACATCTTCGGGCTCACAGTCTAAAAGCTGTGCGGCTCCGTCGGCGTCATAGCCGCGGGATGCCAGCACCAGCGATGCCAGTTCAGGAAGGCTCAGCACACGGCGCAGCGTATCGGCCATCTCGCCGCACGCCGCAGGAACATCCCAAATTTGTGCTTTCATTCAAATGTCCCCCCCTTAGATGTTAAATGTCAATGTAGACAGAATGCGCACGGCAGTATACCCATTCATAAAATGGCTTTTGCCGTATCTAGCGGCGTCCCTTAAAATGCATGAAGAAACGCCACAACGCGGCTATTATACCATAGCTGTCCCTACAATTCAATATTATTGCCATTTATCGGCCTTGTATAGCGGTTCATCAGCGCTAAAGCACAGCGCAGCCCGTCCACCGCCGCACTCATAATGCCACCGGCGTAGCCCGCCCCTTCGCCACAGGGGTACAGGCCGTCAATATTTTCAGACACGCAATCTTCCTTGCGCATCATCCGCACCGGGGATGATGTCCGGGTCTCAACGCCTGTTAGAAGCGCGCCCGGCGCATCAAATTCCGAGAGCTTTTGACCTAGAATCGGCAGAGAACGCCGCATAAACGCGGTGATCTGTGGCGGCATCATCGCTGTGATGTCCGTCTCCTTTACACCAATCGAATAACTTGGTTCTGCCTGTGCAGCCCCGATTGGTAGCGGCTTTTTCAAGAAATCGGCCACACGCATGCAGGGCGCTTTATAATTCCTACCCGCTGCGTCAAAGGCAGCGTGCTCCAGCCTTTCTTGAAATGCAATTGCATCTTGCCAGCCACTGCCAAAGTCCGCAGTATCTACCGACACTACCAGCGCGCTGTTGGCATTCTTTAAATCTCTTGCGCGGTAGCTCATACCGTTTGTCACAGTCTGTCCCTCGCCGGAAGAGGCAGCAACCACTATGCCGCCCGGACACATGCAAAAGGTGTAGGCCGCTCGTTGGCCTTCTCGGTGTGAAAGCTGGTATTCCCCCGCCGGAAGGTTGGGGTGGCCGGCCAAGTCGCCATAGATCGATTGATCGATGTCTTTTTGCAGATGCTCGATGCGTACTCCAACTGAAAATGCCTTCGGCGCAAGCATGGCGCCACAGTTTGCCAGCGCAAAAAAAGTATCGCGGGCGCTATGCCCAACCGCCGTGATTACCGCGTCGGTCGCCAATGCGCCGCCGTTATAGGCAACTCCACAGATTGCGTCATTCCTGACTTGAAAATCCTCAACGCGGCTGAGAAAATGAACTTCCCCGCCCAGCGACTCTACTTCATTTCGAATGCTTTTGACCACGCCCCGCAGATGATCGGTACCCACATGAGGTTTTGCCTTAATTAGTATATCCTGCGGCGCGCCGTGTCGCACCAGCTCGGTAAGCACATGCCCGCAGAGCGAGTCGTTGATGCGGGTGGTCAGCTTGCCGTCCGAAAAGGTGCCCGCCCCTCCTTCACCAAACTGGACGTTCGTTTGGGTGTCAAGCACGCCGGTCTGCCAAAAGCGTTCAACCGCTGCCACGCGGTCTTCCATTGTGGCACCACGCTCAAGTACAATCGGCCGATAGCCGTTTTGTGCCAACAACAGCGCCGCAAACATACCCGCCGGGCCAAAGCCGACGATCACTGGGCGGTGAGAAAGCGGTGTCTCCCCCGTTTTGACCACAATTGGCTCCGGGGGCTTTAACAACGAAAGATCTTTGATATTATCTCTGAGCAGTTGTTCGCCAAGTGCGTCGGCTACTTCAAGCGCCACGGTGTTAACAAAGTGAACCGGTAACCTGCGCCCCCGTCTAGCATCGACCGAGGTGCGCACGACTTTAGCCGAAATCACCTGAGATGCCTTTATCCTCAGCTGCGCTATGGCAACTGACGGTGCTTCACTGATGCCCTGTGCCACCGAGGTGTTGACCTGACTTAATTGCAAAAGCATGTGTTTGCTCCTTTTTCGCATTAAAAAAGGGCGCTGCTTGGCTTTAGCGCAGCGCCCCTGTCTCTTCTTTCTCTTACTTACTCTTCACAGTAATCCGCGCGGTATAGCGGTCTCCATAGGCCCAACAGGTACGCTTGCCCGGAATTAAGATATCGACCGGCACCGTAATCTGTCCCGTGCGAAGATCAGCCTCCGTCATATCGATCTGGGCAACCAAGTCCTTAGAAGTTAGCGTTTCAAGCTCCGCTTCCGGGCCGTAAACCGTCACGTTTGGAATGCTCTTGCTCTGTATCGTGACGTCATATTCGTCGGAAAGGTTGACGAGATAGATGCCGCTGCTGTCGATGTTTAATTCCTTCTCGCCAAAGCCCTCCGGCATAAATTGTACGCTCAACTCGTCGATGCCTTCGACTGAAATGAAGCTCGGCGGCAACGAGAGATCATAGAACATATGCATATCGGGCGCGATGCTGCGCATATCCAGATAACCCAGATGCATCTCGTTATAGGAGGCAATAAGATCAGCCGGGCCAGCAATCTCAATTTCCACCGGAGAAATAATGTATTTAAGCGTGTCAAGATCAAAATCCGCGGGTACATTGACAAAGTCAAAGGTCACCGGCACCGTCTTTTTTTTGAGCACCGGCAACGTCACCGAAACAGTTTTGCTGTCATACTCAAAATAGGGACTACTGATTTCATTTCCGTCCGCGTCTTTAAGTGAGATGGGTGTTTCATAGGTGGCACTTGTTGAAAGCGGTTTTTCAAAGCTGAGATGGACACTGGCGGAATTCACCGTTTCCATTTCAACTGCGGGGCCAACCACCTGCACTTCAGAAGGATAAATATACTCCTCATCCAAAATGTAGCCGTCCGGAATATCCAACCCTGTCATATCCAGCTTAACAGGTAAAATCTTGGTCACGCGGTGGTCAAACCGCATCGAGATCACATCCGGAACAGTGCCCTTGACTTCGACGTCCCGGTGACGGGTATCGGTAATTTCGAGAGCGAGGTCATAGGTACCCGGGCCGCTGATGTTGTTGAGCTTGGCTAATACGCTTAACTCAGATGCCTTAATGTTGCCCACTGTGGCGCGGGGGCCGATGACCTCGACATCGACAGTGAAGTCGGTATCGGTAACCGGGTACAAATCCAGCCGCGTTAAATTGCTGTCACCGGTGTCCAACGTAACCGGAACATTGCGGATGACCGTCTGAATGTTGGAATCGATATTATAGGCGACCATGACCCAGATCAAAATGGAGCTGAGCACAGACAGGACGATGAGCACGGTATTGTTATCTAAAAAAGATTTGTTGTTTTTCATCGCTTCACCTTAAAAAACGGCGGTATACGGTCGCCTTTTTCTTCGCGCTTCTCTGCAATAAAGGTACCTTCCAGCTCTTTAATCAGTTGTTCTTCGGTAAATCCACGCATTAGCTTACCGTTTTTCGCCACTGTTATAACGCCTGTTTCTTCTGAGACAATGACCACCAGCGCATCTGAATTTTCACTCATGCCAAGACCTGCGCGGTGTCGGGTGCCCATTTCCTTGCTGATAGTAAAATTATCTGAAAGTGGCAGATAACAACCCGCTGCTACCAGTCTTCCCTCTCGTATAATCAACGCCCCGTCATGCAACGGCGAATTAGGAAAAAAGATATTCCCCAGCAGCTCGGCGCTGGGGGTTGCATCGATCACTGTTCCGGTCTTGATAATTTCGCCCAGCAGGCTTTGGCGTTCAAGCACGATCAGAGCGCCAATCCTGCGTTTGGAAAGAAATGTTGCCGACTCGCCAATGGCGCTGATTGCCCGCCGCCAGCGGGAATTGACATCGTCGATATCCACGTTGCCGCCAAAAAGCTGAAGGCTGGAAAACCGGGTACGCCCCACCTGCTCAAGCGAACGTCGCAATTCGGGCTGAAAAACAATCAGCAGCGCCAGCGCACCGTATTGAAACACATAGCGGATTAAAAAGCTCAGCGATCGCATCTGTGCAAAAGAAGCAATTGCATAAACGCCAACCAGCACACCCAGACCCTTAACCAACTGCATTGCGCGAGTATCGCGCACCAGACGAATGGCCTGATACATCAGATAGGCTACCACAACAATATCCAAAAAATCTGAAATGCCAAAGGAATTCATTATTCCCTGTATGTCATAAATCAGGTTGTCCACACGTGCACATCCTTTGCCAAATCATTGTAT
>DATMYZ010000336.1:0-9795 GCA_035560675.1 Clostridia bacterium | reverse complement strand
CCGTGGAACCGTCCGGGTGGCGGATGGCAGGGCGGTAGACCCGGTGGCGGCCCCGCCGCCGGGGCCGCCACCGGGTCTACCGCCACCGCCGCCGGGGCCGCCACCGGGTCTACCGCCCTGCCATCCGCCACCCGGACGGTTCCACGGGCCTGCGGGCCAGCGCATCGGATTGTTCCAAAAGCTCCAGGGCTGGGTTATGAACAGGTAGGGGAACGTGATGTACCAGGGAAATTGCTGGTACAGATAGGTACTGACCGGCACCATGATAATCTGGGTGGGAACAACGGTCATAGGGGTCAGACCGGGGTTTGCAGCCAGCAGCATGTCAGTTGTGACGCCAAAATTGCTGGCAATCACATCGAGACTGTCCCCGGGCTGGATAATATACTCAAACAACTTAAATCACCTCCATCCTATTATATGGAGATGGCCTCACAAATGATTTTAATGTGGGGGATTAATGCTTTTCGACAAACAGCAGAACGAATACCGCCACGAGCACCGCGCAGGCGAAAAAGATGGCATAAAGGCCAAACAGCCGCGCCAGCACCGCCCCGATGACCGACCCGATCACAAAAAAGACAATGACGCCGCCATAATGCAGGCAGTTTTTCAGGTCGTCGGTGTTTTTAGTGCGCCCAAAAGCCCACAGGCATTCGGTGGCGCTGCGCAGGTTGCCGGTGCACATGGTGGTGGCATAGGCGTTGCCATATATCTTACGAAAGCTCTGCACCTGCAACGAGCAGACGAACGACACCAGCACGTTCGCCAGCATGTCGCCGCTTTGGGGAATAAAGGCGATGGCCGCCAGCACCAGCGCTTCAAACGCGATGACCACCTGCCGCCAGTGGAATTTGTCGTGGTTATGATAGCGCTGCTTGATGGCCTCGGCAGCAAGGACGCCCGCCGCAAAGGCAAAAATAGGAACGATATAATAAAGGCCGCCCAAAACGTTGCCCTGCGCCAGACGCACCCCCAGCAGCACGATGTTGCCCGTCTGGGCGTTGGCAAAAACGCCCCCGCGGCACAGGTAGGTATAGGCGTCTAAAAAGCCGCCGACAACGGCGAGCAGCGCGCCAACCAGAAGCGTTTCAGATATATTATCTCGGCGTGTCATGCTTTTTCCTCCGTTAGATGTCGCCGGGCGGGGCCAGGGCGCCTCCGGCTGGGATAGCTGCAAGCGAATTGTCTCAATTGCATAAAAATTTATATCTATTTTAGCATCATTCACCGACGATGAAAAGCGCCATGCAGAAAATCTCTTTGTATACATAAAACTGACCATAGAAAGCCACCTGTTGCCCGTGATAGGATGTAGGTGTCAGAAATGGCACACAGCCAAAGGACGGACGCGCAGCAAAAATGCGACCCGTCCTTTTGTTGTGCAAAAATGCCGATTGTGCGGGCGTTTAAACGCACAACCGCCGCGGCGCAGAGCGTTTAATCAACGGCGGAGAAAGGACAAAAGATGGAACAACTCAAACAACTGTTTGGCGACAAAGCACTCACCTACGGCGAGCTTGAAGCCGCACTGAAAGGCTGCAAAGACCTAAAGCTCGCCAATCTGGCTGGTGGGCAGTATGTCGACAAGGCGAAGTATGCCCAGCTTGAGGCGCAGCTGGCGGAGGCAAAAACCGGACGGGAGGCCGACGCCAAAGCGTTTGGCGCGCAGCTTTCAGCCCAGAAAAAAGAGGCGGGTATCTCACAGGCGCTCACGAAAGCGCAGGCGAAAAACCTCACCGCCGCCAAAGCGCTGCTGCGGCTCGACGACATTGCGTTAGACGGCGACAGGCTCACCGGGCTGGACGAGCAGCTTGAAGCGGTCGTGCGCGAGAACCCGTTTTTGTTCGGGGGCGCACAGGGCAACCCGCCGCCGCCCGCAAACGGCGGGGGCAGCTTTGTCTCTAGTGACACGGCCAAGTGGCGGGCGGAGGCCGGTCTGCCGGTCGCCGAACAGTAACGGACAGTTAGCGGTGTGCCTTGCTCCGCCGCGCAGGCGGTGCATGGAGGCTGCGGGTCAGGCGTTTGCACGGCCTGTCATACGAAACCCATTTGGATGGGCATATCTGCACTCCGCGGCTGTTTTTTGTGCGGATCGTTCGACCATTCACCTTATGACCATCAAAAAAGGAGACTGAAAACATGAACACTTTTACCGAAAAGGCAACCAAGTTCTTGGACGTTCTTGACGAGGTTTACCGCCGTGGCGCCATTACCGCCATGCTGGATGACGCGGCGCTCGCGAGCCAGTTTGCCGGTGCCAAGACCATTAAGCTGCCCAAAATCGCCGTGGACGGCGCGGGCGACTACGACCGCGATAACGGCTATGCACAGGGCGGTGTGGCTGCCTCGTTTGAGGAGCACACCCTGAAATATGACCGAGGCAGAAAGTTTCGCATCGACGTGCTCGACGACGACGAGGCTGCGTTTGACCTCTACCGGCAGGTGGCGCTGCAATATCTGCGCACCCGCGAAATTCCTGAGATTGACGCCATTCGCTTTGCTGAAATTTTTGACGCCGCCAGCCGTGCAGGCTCGCTGGGCACCGTTGTGCAGGCCGATTTGACCGACGCCGCCAAGCCGCTGGCGCTGTTTGACGCGGCTGAAAAGGCGCTCAACGAAAACGAGGTTCCCGACGAGGGGCGCGTGCTGTTTTGCACCAACGATTTTTATGCGCTGCTCAAATCCTCCGACGTCATCGCGCGCCGTCTGGATGTGGGGGCCAATTCCGGCGATATCGACCGCCGCGTCGTGCTGCTCGACGGCATTACGCCCGTCATCCGTGTGCCGCAGTCGCGCTTTATGACCCGCATCGCCCTGTTGGACGGCAGCAGCGCCGAGCAGAAGGCGGGCGGCTATACGCCTATTGCGGGCACGAGCTGCGACATCAACTTTGTCTATGCCAACAAAAACGCGCTGCACGGCGTGATTAAGCGCCGGTTTTCTAAGATTGTCGAGCCTGCCGCCAACCAGTCGGCCGACGCATACGACATCTTCTACCGCGCGCACCACGACCTGATCGTCAAGGATAACGAGGCGGCGGGCATTTACATCCACACCAAGACCACCGCGCGCGCTTAAAGCGGGGTGTATCGCATGACGTACATGAAAAACGGCGGCTTGATCCGTCTGGTGGCGGACTGCGACGTGGCGCGCCTTGCCCGAATGGGCTTTGTGCCGATGGCGGCGCAGGAAGAAAAATCCGCCAGAAAGCCCGCGCGCAAACCAAAGGAGGAAAAGCCCCATGCCAACGTGTGATGTCTCGGCGCTTATGACGGAGCTTTCATCGCGCGAGCTGATGTTTGGCGCAACCGAGGGACAGGCGCGTTCCTGCGCGGAGCAGGCGCGGTTGCAGCTGGCGGCCTATTGCAACCTGCCGGAATCGGCTCCGCTGCCGGACGGCCTGTTCTACGGATGGCTGACGCTGACAGGGGCGTTGCTCTCGCTGCGCGCCGACGGCGCAGCCGGTCGGGTGACCAGCGTTTCGGAAGGGGACAGGACGGTCAGCTTCTCGAAGGAGAGCGAGGGGCTGCCGGCGGCCTGCAAGGCCGTCGCCGACCGGTACCGAAAAATGGGGTGACAGAGGATGATAACGGCCCGGACGGTGTTTTGCCGCCCGGGCGCTGTTCTAAATTAGGGAGGTGAACCGATTTGGATATTCCGGGAGGCGGGGCCGCGCGGGCGGCGCTGTCGGCCATGCGACAGGACACCGCCATCATCTGCCGCAGCCGCGCCGACGCAGCAACTAACAGCATGGTGACCGAAACGGTGTATGACAGGGTGCGCTGCCATCTTTCAAGCCGCAAGGGGCTGGGTGCACGGCGCACCGCTTCGCTGAGCCAGACCGCCGCGCACGCGCAGACAGCTGTAGGCTACACTGTATTTTTTGGCTCTGACATCACGGTGCAGCCGGGTGACTTCATCACGGTGACACACGGCGATCAGACGGTCAGCGGACGTGCAGGTTATGCCGATTACGGCGCGCTGGGGGTCTCCGTCGCGCTCGACACGGTGGCAATCGCCTGATTCGATGACCAAAGGGGGAAAAAACCATGATTATTTTTGACGCGGGGCTTCTGGCGCGCTGTGAGGCGCAGACGCTGACCCCTGCGGATGTCTGCAAAATAGCGCTTTGCGGTGCGCTGTCGCGGCAGCTGCCACAAGCGGTGGTATATGCCTCGGCACAGGCGCAGGGTGTGACGGCCCCGGCGGTGTTTGTGCGGTTTGGCAAGCTTTCCGCGCGGTTGCGGCTCGGCGGGGTTGAGCAGGTGACCGTCGAGGCGCAGTGCCGCTATCTGCCGCTGACCGCTGAGGACGACGGCGAAAACGAGTCGGCCATGCAGGCCATGCTGGATGCGCTGCTTGATCTCTGCGGTGGCGAGGCGGATTTTTGCACCCGCAGCCGCACCGCCGAACGTACGGAGGCAGGAGCGGCGGTCAAGGGGAAGATTGGGTTTGAGCTGAAGCGTGAGGACGCCGCGCAGGTGGCGGAGGGGATGATGGAAAGGCTGAAGTTGGCGGTGCAACAGGGGGAAGTATAGGGGGGTTCTCGCTGGCGCGGGCATATTGGCATGACTGCCAAAGGTTTGTTTGCTCCGCAGGCACCGCTTTTTCTGGCGGCAGAAAAAGCGGTGAGAAAAAGATTGCCCAAGGGGGAAACCTTTCGACGTTTCCCCCCTTGGGTATCCCCTCTTTCCAACGACCAAGCGCGGGGGCGCTCACCGCCCCCCGCCTTGGAACCACCCCCAGGATTAGGTTGGCAATGGCTTTTCTGCTGCGGCGGCAAAGAGATTGGGTTGGCTAGTGTGCAAGCATTGCGGTTTAGTCTTACGCGGGGGCGCTCACCGCAGGCCGCTCGCATTTATGTGCGCTCGCGGCAAACGCTGCCGAGTCATGAGGGTAAATTCAGAGCGAAAATAAATCACGGCAGCATCTACGGAGTGATACATCTATATAACAACACAAAAGGAGATATGAAAAATGGCACAATTAACAGGTGCAGTCATCAATGTTTACAGCGAAAAGGCCCTCGCCATTGAGGCGGGGGCCAGAGGTACGGCGGCCATCGCGCTGCCGCTCGGCTGGTATGAGGAGGGTGCATGGATCACCTTTAATGCGGACGATACCGCTTTATCAGCGCTCGGGTATGAGCTGGACGATCTGCTTGAAATCCGCGAGATGATGAAGCGCGCGTCGAAAGCGCTCATCTACCCGCTTTACACAGGCGGTGCCAAGGCGTCGGCCTCGCTGGGCGACAAGCTGACCGCCACCGCTGTCAAGCAGGGCGCGCGCGGCAACGCCATCGGTGTGACGGTGGCAAAATCGGGTGCGCTGTGGCAGGTGAAGACCTTTGTGGATGGCAGCGTCGCAGACAGCCAGCTTGTGGCGAACGCCGCAGCCTTTAAGGCGAACGCTTTCATCGCCCTAAGCGGCGAGGGCGCACTGGCCGCGTCAACGGTTGCGCTGACGGGCGGCAGCAACGGCGCGGTGGCCGACACGGCGTATGATGCTTTTCTCGAAGCGCTTAAAACCGAGGTGTTTCAAGTCATTGCCTACACCGGCGAGGATGCCGCCATCAAGCAGAAGCTGGTGGACTATGTCAAGCGCCAGCGCGACGACGAAGATCAGTTCATTCAGGCCTGCGTGGGCAATCTGGCTGCCGATTGCGAGGGCATTATCTCTTTTGCAAACGGCGTCATTCTGACCGACGGCACGGTCATTGATGCCAACATGGCCTCGGCATGGCTGGCGGGTGCGACCGCTGCGGCTGCGGTGAACGAATCGCTGACCTACGACAGCTACGACGGTGCGGATAGCGTCACCGAAAAGCTGACCAAAAGCGCACAGCTTGTGTACAAAAATCAGGGCCTGGGGTGCTTTATTCTGAACAACGGCAAGACCAAGATCGAAAGCGACATCAACACACTGGTAACCTACACGGTGAAAAAGCAGAAGGATTTTTGCAAAAACCGCGTACTGCGGGTCATCGACGGCGTGTGCACCGACATCAAGGCGGTATTCGACTCGTCGTTTGCAGGGGCGGAGCACAACAACGCCGATGGGCGCAACCGCTTTAAGGCGAGCATCTGCGACTATATGACCGCGCTGCAAGGGCAGAGCGCCATTGAAGACTTTGTGGCGGATGATGTGGTTGTCGCCGCCGGTGCCGACAAAGACACCGTCGAGGTCACCTTGCGCATCAAGCCGGTGGACAGCATGGAAAAGGCGAACATCACCGTTCGCGTGAGATAAGGGGAGGATCACACATGGATAAGGTAAAGCTTTCTGGCATTCCCTCAGGGCACGACGGCAATGGCTATATCACACTGGGCGGCGGTGTGGTGGCGGCGTTTCGCATCTCGAAAATATCGGCGCAGCTTGACATCACCAAAGAGAGCCGTCGCTTTTTGGGCGAGGTGATGACCCAGAACGCCGCCCGGGGTATGGCGGGCAGCGGCAACGTTTCGTATTACCACACGACCGCCGCGCTCATCGACGCGATGAAAGAGTATCAGAACGGCGGCGGCTACCCCGAACTGACGCTGCAATACTACGCCGAGGCACCCGGGAGCAAAGGCCGCTGCGAGGTGGTGCTGCGCAATGTGGTGCTTGACGCGGTGAGCTTCGGCGCGCTGGACGATTCCTCCGACGACGCCATGCTCAACGAGAGCGCGTTTTCGTTCGACGATTTCGACATCATCGAGCGATTCTAGTAACAGCAGGCGGGGCGGTTCATTCAGCCCCCCTTTATGCAGTATTTAATAGAAGGGGATTTTATATGAAGAATTTAAATGCGTTTTTGAACCCGCGCCGCAAGGAGAATCTAAAATTTATCCTGTCGGACGCGTTTTGTGATGACAATAGTCAACCGATAGAATGGGAGCTGCGTGAGTTGTCGGCTCAGGAAATGCTGGAGATTCAGCGTCTGTGCGAGGGGCGCGGCATGCAAGAAACATCGTTAGCCCTTGCCGCCGAAAGCCTTGTTACTCCGAATATCCACGACGCCGAGCTGCTGGCGGGGTTGTCAAAACGTGAAGGCCGAACCATTTTGAATCCGGTCGAGGCGCTGAGGGTGATGCTCAGCGGTTCGGAACTGAGCATGCTGCTCTACCGTTATTTTCAGCAGCAGAGCGTCGGCAACTTTGAGCAGATGGTGAGTGAAGCAAAAAACTCCTCAGGCGAGGCGGCGACAGTATAAGCTACTGCGCCTACCTCGCCTTTGAAAACCATGGCATACTCCCCAGAGACTATTTGGCAATGCCGGCACCTGACCGCGCCTTTCTGCTCGCGTGTGACCTGAAAAAGGTGGAGGAGCAAGAAAAAACGCCAAAACGGCCGCCTGTACCGCGCGTAAGGCGCCGCTAAAACAGGCAATAGAAAAGCCGCCGCACGAAAACAAGCGTGCGGCGGCTTTAAAATCAATGAAGGTTTTGCAGACGGCAGTATTTACAGGAGGTGTCAAAGGGTTCGAGCTGGGCGCCACATCTTGGGCAGAGCTTATGCGGGGGCAGCGCGTCCAGGCCATCCTCGTATAAAACGGTGTATCTTGTACCGTAGCGCTCAGCATTTGAAAGAATTTGTTTGATGCTGTCATAACCGACTTCGGCGATGAATCGGTCAAGCTCCATGACATTAGGCAAGGTTGAGCTTTTTCTTGGATCAAACAATTCATAGATTCCATAAGTAAATGACCGAATGATTTTTGTACGAATCAACATAATCACCTCTTTCGCACACTATTTAGCATAATTTTACAACAAAAGGAAGGGGAAATCAAATGCAATATATAAAACGGCCTGATATTAAAAATTTCGACTATTTGATGAAAGCCATTACTAAACCGCAGACACTGTTTGATGTTAGCGGTGACATGATCTCGGTGGCGGGTTTTGAGCTGCCTGTGGAAATGTATGACTCGCTGGATAAGACCGCCGTTATTACCGGTGAGGTTCAGTGGGCTGTGGCGCAGCAAAATGAACTGCTGAGCCAGATGGACAACCAGCTCGGCATATTACCGAACGGCATCACCGCCGATTTGCAAAGCCTTTTTAATATGCTCGAAGACTCGCTGGGCTATATCGGCGAGGTGCAGTTTCAATCGATCTGTACCCTGCTGGATCTATTGCAGGTCAGCGAGCTGATTGCGAAAGCATCGGCACAAATGTTGATTTTTGCGGCACAGGACACAGGCGGCGGAGATAGCTTTTTAGGAACGCTATTTGGTGGGGTAAGCGTTGCGGCTGGTGTGGCGGGTGTAGCTGGGCTGAGCGGAACGGTTACGGGAACAACCCTTTCTCTCGGAAGCCTTGGCGGACCACCCGGAATTGCATTAGCCCTTGCTGTGGTTGCGGCAATGGCAGCTGTTGGGGTGGGTATCAGTAATGCCAACAATAAAAAAAAGCGTGGTGAGGCTGCCGAAGAAATAACGTCGCGCATTGATAATCTCAGTTACGCCGATAATAACAGACGCTCAAACCAATATGACCTACTTTTTGATAATAAAAACGAATGGCGAGAAAGTTTGGAACAGGCGCAGGAACAGTCCGCAAAGGCCGATACCGCCGCGACGGATACCATTATCGGGCTGTTACAGCAACTAGTGGATAAGCCCCTCAGTCGAAATGTCAACGCGGAGGTTCATATTCAGGAGCTGTATAGCCGCATGACACAAACAGAGTTTAGGGAGAATTTTCTCGAGATGATGGCGCGTGACATGCAAACGACATGGTGAAGGCAGCAGCGGTTTGTCGGTTTTAAGAAATTCGACAAAATGCGACACACCGCGCGAATTTAGCATGAAAATTCAGCAAAATGGACAACGTTAATTTGCACAAATCTCCGTCAAAATGTCACATAAATCGACTTAAATTTGCAACGATCATCAAAATGCGACCGACAAAAAAGAGGTGTTCGACAAAATTCGCCATCGCGCGCAGACAGAGGTTGTCCAACATACAGCGCGAGAAAAGGCTAATCAAACGTATGCGGCCATATCAAAAAATATGCCGCGGAAGTCCGATTTTCCGCAGCAGAAGGAGAAAAAATTTATGAATACGGTCAATTTAATCAAGCAGATTTCGCGGGAGGCCATCCGCACCCAAAGCCCGTGCGACATCATCTATGCCACCTATTTGGGCAATGCGCTGAGAATTGACGCGCTGCCGCTGGACCTACCGTTGAATATGGTGAACATTCCGGCCAAGATGCAGAAGATTGAAGGCAAAATGACCTGCGAACTGAAAGAGGGCAACGGCGTCGAGATTGAGGGCAGCGGCTCGGTGCGCAGCATTAAGCTGACCGATGTGCCGGTGACGATCACACTTGAGCTGATGCCCGGCGACCATGTTATTGCCGCGCGGCACGGCGGCGGGCAGCGGTTTACGATTCTGGATAAGTACTAAGAGCGGGCTGTGGCACAGAGCGGTTTTATATAAACAAAAAGCGCCGGGCAAAGCCCGTGCGCTTAGGCGTGCATATTAGCCGAAAATGCCTTTTTTGGGCGGCTCGACATAAGGGGTGTAGGGCTGGTTGTCTTCGTAGAAGAAAGTGTAGTAATAAGATCCTCCACTATTTGGGGAGGAAGTAAGAACCTGTTTGATGTTCTCGTACCCCACATGATGAACAAACTCTTCAACGGGTGCTTTTTCCTTTGATGATATTGGTGCTATATCTATCATCCGGTCAGCAAACACCTTAAATACCTTTATACGAATCATAATAAAGCCCTCCCAAATTTTTATTTAATAATAACATAAAACGAAAAGGAGTGACAAGTGATATATGGCAAATGCAGAA
>DATMYZ010000335.1:0-9936 GCA_035560675.1 Clostridia bacterium | reverse complement strand
GTGGTCGCCTTTACACTAACCTGCGTTTCTGAAATCCCACAAGCCGCAGCGATGCTGCGCCGCATATCGCCGATAAAGGGGGCAAGCTTTGGCGCCTGTGCTAACACCGTCGCATCGATATTGCCGATGCGATATCCACGCTCTGTCAACAAGGCCACCACCCTTTTCAGCAGCGCGATGCTGTCCGCGCCCGCATAAACGGCGTCGCTGTCAGGAAAATGCGCCCCAATATCGCCAAGCGCTGCGGCGCCGAGAAGCGCATCCATCACGCTGTGAGTCAAAACATCAGCGTCAGAATGCCCCAAAAGGCCATGTGTATGCGTCAGCTCCACACCGCCTAAAATCAATTTTCTGCCTTCAACAAGGCGGTGAACGTCATAGCCGTGTCCTATCCGCATTAAAAACCCTCCCGTTGCATCAAAAACGCCTCCGCGAGGATGAAGTCTTCCTCCGTAGTCAGCTTGATGTTTTTATAATCTCCCTGCGAGAAAGCCACGGGTGCCCCCAGGCTTTCTACGAGCTGGCAGTCGTCGGAATACTCTTGCCCACCTTGTGCAAAAGCGCGTAAGTACAGCTGTTTTCCGAATACCTGTGGCGTTTGAATTTGCATTAGCACTTCACGCGGCAGCGTTTCAGCTACAAAATCACCGCTGCGGCGCTTAATCGTATCCTTGACCGGCACCGCCGCCGTCGCCGCACCGTGTTTTTTTGCAGCGTCAACAGCTGCTGTAATAACCTCGTCGGTAACAAGCGGCCGCGCGCCATCATGAATGCAGACATACTGTGCGTCGGCAGAGCAGGCGCAAACTCCAGCATTGACCGACTGCTGGCGTGTGGCTCCACCCTTGACGATGCTGCGCAGTTTTTTAAAGCCCTGATATTTTACGTCCGCAAGCAACGCCGGAATATGTTCTTCACGCGTGACCACCACAATTTCGTCTATCAGCCCGCAGCTTTCAAAGGCGTTAATCGTATGTATCAGCACCGGCAGCCCACGCAGCTCGGCGGTAAGCTTGTCAAATCCCATGCGAGAAGAAGCCCCGCCCGCCGCAATCACCGCAGATATTTTGCAGGAATCTCTGGCTCGTCTGGATTTAAACATAAGATGCTCCTTTCAAAAAAAGCCTGCCCCACAAACTGCAAGACAGGCTTATCTCAAATTTAGAAAAACAATTTTCTAATCAATTGTCCAAGCGCCTCAGAGCTGCTATGCTGCACCGTCTGCGGCCTTGTACTTTTTGTAAATATAGCCTCGCCGCCGACAGAAGCCCTTTCAGTGGTTTCTGATCGTTGCGGCGCCGCGAAAAAAGTTTTGCTGCGAAACTTTGTCCTTTTCTCGAGCCGTATTATCGCAAGGAATCGTCCGTGCCGCAGACATTGGCGCCTCTTGCTCAGCTTTTGCGGCCTGCGCTACCTCAGCGATATTATCGTCGGTGCCCGCCGGTACAACCTCAAGTAGCATCCGGTCTATTTCGTCAAGCCGCGTGGCAAAGGTTTTCATTAATTCCTCTAGCTGAACGCGCACGGTAGATAGTTCGCCTCTCATTACCGATATTTCAGTGGTAATCTTCTGGCTGGCCGTCACGGCGTTTTTCTTTATCTGCTCAGCCTGAACCTGTGCCTGCGCGACCGTATCAGCCGCGCGCTGATTGGCTTCCAGTATGATCTCGCCCAGCTGCGCCGAAACATCTTCGTAGCGCTTGGCCTTATATTCATAATTCTGCAACTGCACTACAAGCTGACGATTCTGGTCTTTTTGCTGCTGCAAATCTTTCTCTCGCTCAATCTGGCGCAGCTTTTGCTGGCCGACCTCTCCGCGCAGCGATTCCACCATACCCGTCAGCTCACGAATTCTTCCGCCGCGCTCTTCGAGCTGGTGTTCCATCTCGGTTATTTTGGCTTCGAAGCTGCTAACCTGCTCTGAAAATTGATTGCGTGCGGTAGAAACCTCATTGATATGCGTTGCAAGATCCTGTGCCATCGTTCTGTTTTGCTTACGAAGTTTATCAATATAGGTCAATACCTCTTTTTTTTCAAAGCCGCCAAAAAAGCTGGTTCTTAGCAGTACCTTTTCGTCGCTGTAAAGAGTTAGGTCTAATTCGGCCATTTCAGGTTCCTCCCACCTGCAAAATAATTGAACCTTACACTTGCATTATAGCATTTAATCATGTATTAACCAAGGGCATTTTGTCATTTATTTATGGAATATTGCGCCAATCCTGCATCAGACCCGGCTGCCGCCCTACTCCGCGAGCATAAACAGCGTAAGTGTGTGGGGCAAAATCTTTACAGATACCTGAAAGCCATCATATGCCATATACGCCTCAAACATGCCTGCCCACATGGAGCTGGCCAAAAGCAGCCTCATCGATCCCCTGCTTCTAACCCTTCGGATGATTAATAATAGAATCAATTTCGCCGATCCTATCATGAATATCCTGAACAACCAGCTCAAACGGATAGACCACACCGACATGCATATTCTGGCATAACTCCGGGGTAATCATCCCGCCGAGCCAAAAGGCAATCTGCCCATAGGTGCGGTCAATAAAGCAGACGCCGTAGACATATCCGTCTATTTCCAGTGCACAGGCTTCGGTGGTTTTATAAGCAAAACCCTGTGCGAGCAGCTGTTCCTCCACTCCCGCCGTCACTGTCATAGAAGTACGGTTGCGATAATCCCCTACCTCAAACGGACTTGTTGAAAGAATTTTTGCAAACTTTTTACCGTCTGCCTCTGGCTGACTGTTCAACCATACCCTACCCTCACCAAAATAGTTTCCGGTCTCGATGTAGCTTAGTAGCACGCCGATCACATTTTGATTCTTAAGCATAAACTTGTCGATGAGCTGATCGGACGGAAACCCCTCGGCAATGTTGTCATAAAAATCTCCTGCAACGACAGTGGGCGAAAGTGTCCAGAGCGTATAGGCTAAACGTCCGCGCAGCGCCAGCGTTTTATCCATCCCTGTCAATGTATACGGCTGCAACGTTTCATAAGCGCCATAAAAGCTGTCGTACGCCAGAGACCAATCCCGCGTTGCAGAATCGGAAGACATAAATCGCGCCTCGTCAGCCAGCGCCACTTCCGTCACCTCGGTAATCTTCTGTCCAGCGATTTTGGTACCTTTTTGCGTAATAAGCTTGCAGGGCAGGCATCTCCCACGTGTCTGCCAGCGGCGGCGACGCGTCCGTGCCAGATACTGAAAGCGTTTCAGGCAAGGTGTTCGTTTCGCTAACGTCTTGCTGCATCTTACTGTCTAAGGCCGGTACCAGCGCATCCCCTGCACTGCTCGTTGCGTCATAACCCATCAAAACCAGTAGGATGCAGACAAGACTTAAAGCCAGCAAACGATTCATTATATTATCCTCTCAAGCCAATCATTCAAGGCATATATTTCCAATAAGTGTAACATAAACCAGTAATTATTGCAATGTATAACGCGGTCCAGATTAAAAACTCGTTGCTTTTACTTATTGTCATTTACGTTGGTTGATGTTAGACTGCTGCTATATGGAGGTGTCAAAAACATGAGAAGAAAAGACCGCGAAATCACAGAGCCCGCAGAGTTATTAAAAATCATTCAAGAATGCAAAGTCTGCCGCATTGCGATGCAGGATGAACAGGGACTTTATATCGTTCCGTTGAATTTTGGTTATGAATTTGCCGGGGGCAAACTGACGCTCTATTTCCATTCTGCAAAAGAAGGGCGCAAAATTGATATTCTGTCAAATACGCCTGCCGTCGCATTTGAAATGGATTGTAGCCATCAACTGATAGAATCCGAGGTTGCCTGCCGAAACGGTTATGCTTATAAAAGCATCATCGGCAATGGTTTTGCCCATCTGATGGATAACGTTGAAGACAAATTAAAGGGCCTATCGCTGATTATGATTCATCAAACCGGCAAGGAATTTGAGATGCCTCCACAGGCCGTCAATAGCGTTGCGGTATTCAAAATTGAGGCGATCGAATTCGCCGGCAAAAGCAGGCCCATGCCTCAAGCCTAAGGCTGGCTTGTCACCATCAACCGCACAAAGCAGACCGTTTCATATGTTACTGGATATAAAAAACGGGTCATCCATTGGTGGATGACCCGTTTTTGGGTGTGTATTAATGCGCTTATTTCACGATATGGATGCACTTTTTCGGGCACTGCTCGACGCAGGCACCGCAGGCAGTGCACTTCTCTTGATCGATATGTGCAAGATTATCGACAACCGTAATCGCGTCGAACTGGCATGCCTTCTGGCACTTCATACAGCCGATGCAGCCAACCTTGCAGTTTTTCATGACAACTGCGCCCTTATCCTTGGAGTTGCAGGTGACATGAATCTTATGGTCAAAGGGAATGATCTCAATGACGTTATTCGGACAGGTTTTTGCGCACAGCCCGCAACCGATACAAAGATCGGTGTCAATGTGGGCAATGCCGTCAACCATGTCGATTGCATGTACAGGGCATATCTCGGCACAGTCACCTAAACCCATGCAACCGTAAGTACAGCTGCCTTTGCCGCCAAAAAAGAGTTTGGCGCCTTTACAGGTCTTGGCGCTCTGATACTCAAGTTTGTCGCTGGTGTTGCCACAGGTGCCGTTACATTTAACAGCAGCTACCATCGGCTTAACGTCTTCAACAGCGATGCCGAGCGCTTCGCCAATGCCCTTGGCAGAAGCAGCGCCACCGGGTACGCAAAGGTTGCCTTTTGTGCATTCGCCCGAAATCAGCGCCTGAGCGTAAGCATCGCAGCCAGCATAACCGCAGGCGCCGCAATTGGCACCAGGAAGACATTCGCGGACGGGGCCGAAGCGCTCGTCAACCGGCACAGACATAACCTTGGACGCAACCGAAAGAACCACAGCGGAAATCAGTCCGATAGCTGAAACGGCCACAATCGCCAAAACGATTCCATTCATAGTCTCATCTCCATTCTCTAATTATCGGAACAGGTTTTCAACCACGCCCACGAATCCCATGAAGGAGACCGAAGTAATGGAAGCAGCAACCAGTGTGATCGGAATTCCCTGAAACGATTCGGGTGCATCACAGCCTTCAATTCTGGAACGAACACCGGAGAACAGCACCATAGCCAGCATAAAGCCAAGGCCGGAGCCGAAGGAGTTCGCCATCGACTGCGCAAAGTTATAGCCACTGTCAATGTTCAGGATGGTAACGCCAAGCACGGCGCAGTTGGTGGTGATCAGCGGGAGATATACACCCAGCGCCTTATGCAGAGCGGGAACATATTTTTTGAGGATAATTTCGACCAGCTGAACCAGCGCCGCAATAACCAGAATAAACACAATGGTCTGCAAATAGCCCAGACCGTTTGCATCCAGCAAGAAAATCTGAATCGGATAAGTAACGGCGGTAGCCATCAGCATAACAAAGATAACAGCAATCGACATGCCGACAGCCGAGTCGAGCTTTTTAGAAACGCCCAAAAAGGGGCAGATGCCAAGGAACTTGGCGAGAACATAGTTATTGACGAGCACGGCGCTCATAATGATAATAGCAAATTCCTTCATCGATTAGCACGCTCCCTTCGCATCTTCGCCGCATGCATCTTCAGAAGAACAGCCTGCGCAGCCGAATTCTTTCTTCTTGATCGCCTTGCCCTTAGTCAGCTTGTTGACCAGCGCAATAAGTGAACCGAAGACAAAGAATCCACCTGGCGCAAGACCCATGATCGAGATGGTGCGCGCCTCTTCAGAAACAAGGCGGATACCAAACCAGGTGCCCGAGCCGAATATTTCGCGGATGGTAGCCATCAGCAGTAGCGCCAGCGTAAAGCCAAGGCCCATGCCGATGCCATCGAGAGCCGAGTCAACCACACCATTTTTGGAAGCGAACATCTCGGCGCGCCCAAGAATAATGCAGTTAACAACAATCAGCGGCAGATAAATGCCCAGCGAAGCATCTAAAGCGGGTGCATAGGCTTTAACCAGCATCTGAACCACGGTAACAAAGCCAGCGATAACAACGACATAGGAAGGAATTCTGACCTTATCGGGAATAATCTTGCGCAGTGCTGAAATAGCAATATTTGAGCACATTAAAACCACCGTAGCGGCTAAGCCCATGCCAATTGCATTTTTAGCCTGCGTACTGGTAGCCAGCGTCGGGCAGGTACCCAGCAGCAGCACCAGAACAGGGTTCTCTTTGATAATACCATTTGTGAGGTTGGAAAGTTTACTCATTGTTTACGCCCCCTTTACTGCGGAAAGGTTTGAGACCGCCGCATTGAAAGCCTTTTTGAAGGCATTGGACGAAACGGTGGCACCCGCAATACTATCTATTCCATCGGAAGAAGTTTTACCAACAAATTTTGAGGTAAAGGCTTCTTCACTAACCTTGCTGCCTAAGCCCTCGGTCTCGGAACTATTTACGACCACTACGTCGATCACCTTATCGCTGACGTCAAACAGCACCGCAATGGCCAGGTCACCACCATAGCCCTTTTCAGTTGCAAGCACAACATTACCGGCGTCGCCGCACTGAATGCCGCCTGTTACCTCTTTAAACTCCGCGTTCGGATAATACTGAGCCATCTTGGCTTGGAGGGGGCTCTGCGTAGCGCCGCCCTGCGCAATTTTCTGTGCTTCAAACGCCTTTTTTACCGCGCCGATAAAGCACTTGGAAGAAATGGTTGCGCCACTGATGGTAGAAACACCAGCAAGGCTCTCATCCTGACCTGGGAACTGGCTCTGGAACTTCGGCTCGGCCGTTTTGGAGCCCAATCCGGCAGTTTCGCTCTGAGAAAGAGTCTTGGTACCAGTGATTTTGCCATCGCCGTCGATGCCCACGATGATTTTCATTACGCCGCCGTAGCCCTTGCCTTCGGCCATAACAACCGTTCCGGCGCCGTTGGTAGCGTTATAAACTTCAGTAACTCCGTCAGGCAGGTCAGAAAGCTCAAGCAGCTCAAAGCCATCGGCTGCGGGCAGCACTTCTTTTCTGGCGGTTTCTGCGTTCGCTTTTTCAGTCTGCTCAATGATCGGAGTAGTTGCCTGCTCGGTTAAGGCCAGAACAGACGTAATTACCAGACAGATGACAGTCAGCACTGCAATTGGTATTACAAAATCATTTCTTGCGTTACTCATTTCGCAGCACCTCCCAAAGCTTTGTTCCGGGTGAGATTCGAAATGTGCGGAGCCATAATGTTCATGAGCAGAATTGCGAAGGACACGCCCTCGGGATAGCTGCCAAACACACGGATCAACACGGTCAAAAGGCCGCAGCCTACGCCAAAAATAATACGGCCCTTAGGTGTTGGGGGCGAGGTGCTATAGTCAGTCGCCATAAAGATAGCGCCAAGCATCAGGCCGCCCGCCAGCATGTGGTAAACCGGGCTCTGCCCCAACAGTGCCGTGAGCACTGCAACGGTGGCAATAAACGAAACGGTAATATGCCAAGTAATAACCTTGCGATATAGCAGGTACACAAAGCCTAAAAGCAGCGCAACTGCACTGACCTCGCCAATGCAGCCACCGATCTCGCCAAGTGCCATCTTTGCGATGGAAGGCAGCTTATCGGTTTGGCCGGTGGCCATGAGGGTCAGCGGCGTTGCGCCGGCAACAGCGTCAGGATAGCCTGTCACCCAGTCGGTCATTGGGCCGGTAAAGGAAATCAGCAGCACAATACGTGCGGTGATGGCAGGATTTGCAAAGTTCTGGCCGATGCCGCCAAACAGTTGCTTGACGACGATAACGGCTACAATAGAACCAAATGCAGCCATCCACAGCGGAAGGCCAACTGGCAGGTTGTACGCGAGCAACACGCCGGTGACGGCGGCAGAATAGTCGCCAATGGTAATGGGACGGCGGCAGCCCTTTTCAAACACATATTCAGCGCCGACCGCAAAAAACACGCAGACAGCGACAAGCAACAGCGCACGAATACCAAAAACCACAACAGAAACCATTAACGCGGGAAGAAGTGCAATAAGCACATCGCGCATGATCGACTTTGTGGTGTCATGGTGACGAATGTGCGGAGAACAGGTTACGATCATTGGATTACTCACTGTTTTTCACCCCTTACTTTTTCTGCGAAGCTTCTCTGACCATTGCCTTGGCAAGCTTGTTGGTCAGAACGAGTTCGCGTTTCGCCGGACATACAAAGGAGCAACAGCCACACTCCATACAGAGCATGACCTTTAGCTCATTGAGCATATCGGTGTTCTTGATTTTGAAGGCATGCTCAATGGTTGCCGGCATCAGCCCAACCGGGCAGGCTGCCACACAGCGCCCACACTTGATGCAGGCTGTGGTTGGTTCGAGGGCGGCCTCTTTTGCAGCAAAAGCTAGCACAGCATTGTTGTTTTTGAGCAGTGGAACTTCATCGTTGGGCACCGCAATGCCCATCATCGGGCCGCCGTACAAAATCTTTTTGGGCTCAGCCTTGTAGCCGCCGCAAAACTCGAATATCTTGGCAATGGGGGTGCCGATAGGCGCAATGACATTGCCCGGCTTGGCAACGGCGGAGCCGTCGACGGTCAGGCACTTTTCAATCAGCGGCATACCGGTTTGGATATACTTTGAGATGAACGCCAGCGAGGTGACGTTGATGACTATACAACCGACATCCAACGGCAGCTTACCTTCGGGCACATCTCGTCCGGTGGCGTTGTGAATGAGCACCTTTTCACCGCCCTGCGGGTAGAGAGAAGGCATCGCCATGACCTCAAAGTCGGGGTCTCCGGCGGTCTTTTCCTGAAACAGCTTAATGGCTTCCGGTTTATTGTCCTCAATACCTATGATGGTCTTCTTTTGACCCACAAATTTCTTGATAAGCGCGGCACCTTTAATAATGTGATCACAGTCATCAATCATCGTGCGCAAATCGGAGGTTATGTAGGGCTCACACTCCGCGCCATTGATAAGAAGATAATCGACAGCATTCGGACTCTTAACCGACAGCTTAACCACCGTCGGGAATCCTGCGCCACCTAAGCCTACCAGGCCACTAGCACGTACGGCAGCCAAAAACTGCTCGGTGGTTTCAACCACTGGCGGAGCGACCGTCTCGGCTATCTCCTGCAACCCGTCAGATTCGATGACAACAGCTTTCGCCTTCGCGCCGCTGCCCATCAACAGATCGTCAATTCTAACAACCTTTCCAGATACGCTGGCATGAACGGGTACACTGACAAATCCCGCGGCTTCACCGATTACCTGACCGACTTTAACAAGATCGCCCGCCTTGACTACAGGCGTACATGGCGCTCCGATGTGCATATTCATCGGAATAATGACCTTGTCGGGAGTCGGAATGCGCTGCGGTGCGCACTCTGCGGTGTTCTTGTGGTGAGGTGCATGGACACCGCTCAGTCTTTTAATAGACACTGATGTTTCCCCCAATACTTAAAAAGTGTTGTTATTTGATTGCCCTATTGACGTTTTTCAAATAGGGCATAACTAACCGAAGTAAAATTCCCGTGATAAGACCCATGCCCACGCCGGACAGAAACATAACGGGTAGATAATAAAAGGTATAGACCGATTTCAAAATGATACTGGCTAAGATTAATTGTCCGACATTGTGAGAAATTGCTCCCACAATACTAATGATGCGGTCACCAAGCCCCGGCAGCCTTTTAAAAAGCAACATGAGACATACAGAACACAGCCCCCCTGAAAGACTCAAAGCTGCGCCGACCACACCTCGGGTAAGTAACACAAAAAGCGATTTAAGTATCGCAACGGCAAATGCAGTTTTGGCACCTAAAAAAAACAAGCAATACATGGTCACGATGTTTGAAAGCCCAAGTTTGACGCCGACCGGTAAAAACGGCAGCGCGGGCAGCATTGATTCAAAGAAAGAAAGCACTAGAGCCAGCGCCAGCATCAGGCCAGGAAAAGCCACCCTATAGGCGCCTCGATGTTGCAGGGGCACCGGCATCCTCTCCTCTCTAAAGCGATATCTTAAAAGT
>DATMYZ010000334.1:0-8263 GCA_035560675.1 Clostridia bacterium | reverse complement strand
GTCCCACCATAGAAATCGCTACCCAACAGGCAAACCGTCGGGTAGCACAACAATACTGCAAACTTCTGTACGCTCACACAAATCTGACGGCCGTTCCATACATCTGAAGGTAGAAAAAGGCAAAGCCGTTCGTATCCATATCAATATCCTGCCGCATACAGATAATGGCATCGGCGCTAACCATTTCGCCGCGCTTTTTCAGCTCTTCGGTGGCGATGAAAAACGCCTTTTCAAAGTCGCTTTGCCCTACTGACCATTCGCCGTATAAAAAGCCCCAGTCCGTCGTGTCGTTCGACATGGTTCCGGATCTTTTCATCTGGGCGATTTCTGATTGATACTGCGCCACCAACTTACTAAGTGCACTGCCGAATATTCCTTTGTTGGATACTTGAAAATATACCGGCCCCAAAATTTCATAGGGTCTGCTGATGTCTCCGGTGGTTACAATAACCTTGCTCATATTAACTGACACCATCCTTTTTCTCCAGAACTTTATTGTCGGACAGATTTTCTATTTGAAGATTGTCTAAAGCCCCACTGTCCAACCTCAGAGCGCAGGTGAGCCATCTTCCAGCCAGTTAGAATCCACTTCATGCCTCGGCGGTCGGCCGAGCAGCATTTCCAACGCCTGCTTTGCAGTCGTCTGGCCTTTGATCAGACTGTATATCTGCGTGGTAATCGGCATGTCCACACCGAGCTTTTGAGAAAGCTCGTAGGCACAAATAGTCGCCGTAATGCCCTCTACCGTCATGCCTACCTTTTCCACAGCTTCCTCCACTGTGCAGCCCTCGCCGACATAAATGCCGCAGCGACGATTGCGCGAGTGCATGGAGCAGCAGGTGACAATCAGATCGCCTACCCCAGAAAGGCCGGCGAAAGTTTCGCGCTTAGCGCCCATTTTGACGCCCATGCGCGCAATTTCGGTCAGTCCGCGGGTCATCAGCGCCGCTTTAGTATTATCGCCCCCGCCCATCCCATCCACAATGCCTGCCGCAAACGCAATGACGTTTTTAAGCGCACCGCCCAACTCAACCCCGACGACGTCGTCGCTGGTATAGATACGAATATGGGTCTGCACGGTCAGATCCTGGATCTTTTGCGCCGCCGCCAGCGACCTGCTTGCTGCCACCAGCACCGTCGGCACCCCGCATGAAATCTCTTCAGCGTGCGACGGACCGGACAACGCTACAAAGCTATTCTCGGGCAATTCCTGCGCCACAACTCCGTGCAGTGGCAACAAAGTTCCGGGTTCCAGACCCTTTGAGGTGCAGGCAACCGGAATCTCTGGAGAAAGCTTTCCTGCAAGCTGCTTTGCCGCGCCGCGAACACCGATAGTGGGCGTCGCAATAATGACTGCGTCAGCATCCTCCACGCCTTCAACAGTATCAACAATATGAACAGCCTCGGGTATTTTAACGCCCTTGAGCAACTGCACGTGCTCGCGCGCCTGCCTGATCCGGTCGTTTTCTGCCTTGTTCCATCCCCAAAGCCAGACCTCGTGCCCCACATTGGACATCGCCACCGCCATTGCGGTACCCATGCCACCTGCGCCTAAGATATATAATTTTGCCATGAAGTGGCCTCCTATTCTAACTGTTTGAATTTTATTATACTGCATCCAATCTGCTCATCGAATAATCGACGCGCAAATCTGTCAACTGGAGGTTAACTCAACGCAGAAATATTTAGTACGCACTTACACTGCTTATTTTATATCCTGCCGCTTCATCAGAAGACACCAGCGCCGGCGCAGAAAATTCCCATATAACACCAGGCTCAAAGTCATTCGTCGATGTCACAGTGGTTGCAATCTGATTGTTGTCAGCATCATACACCACAAATTTGACGTAAACAGAATTATATTTTATCCCACTGTCATTTCGTATACGCCCCTGCAAGCGGCAGGTGGCTTCACCCTGAGCCTTTTCAACCACGTCATCTACCAGCGTTAGCCCACAGGACAGCGAAACATCAGTATCTAAAAGGGTGGGGGCGGCTTCTTCAGCGCGGGGTTGCGCAGTTGAATCGCCATCGCTTTTCGACTGCGATTCCTCCGATAGGGACTCTTCCGATGCAGCATTTGATGCATCCGCCTTCTCCTTCTTGGTAGAAGGCGTCTCAATTGGTTCGCCACCAATTTTAGTCAAACGATACGAGCGAACGTTCTGGCCATTGAAAGTTCCAAAATTCAACTCTACCATCTCTCCAGGTTGAATATTCCTAGATATCCACGTGCTACTTGAACCGACAAAGTTTCCCTCTGCATTGTAAAGCTCCACTTCAACACCCACTCCGACGCAAGCAACATTGCTGATATTCTCTGCCATGCATGCAAATTCAATACTGTCCCCACTGCGCTGTGCCATAAGAGCTTTTTTCAAAATAATATAATCATTACCCGTCTTTGACGGCAGTTCAGTGAGAGGTAGCGATTCCGATTCAGTCACCTCGACCGACATATCGGCGGAATCCGGCTCGTGCATGACAGAGAAAACCGCTCCCCAGTTCTGAGCGCCTACACTGGAGATAACCACAAAGGTAGTCAGTGTCCCCACCGTAACCAGTCCTACAATAATCATTAAAGCCGCTAGCCAAAGTACGCCTGTCGATACTGACCGCTTACTTTTGTTAATCTTAGGAGGCTGTGGCATTTTAAACTCGCAGTTGTGGCAGATTTTCTCTTCCGCTGCAATCGGTTCTGCACACTTAGGGCAACGCCGCTCTTCCATATTGCCACCTCGTATTTAAATTATGTCGTTTTATCTGATAAACCCTCTGCTATAATACCAAACCCAGCTATCAAATACAAGGAGCCGACACCACCTTTTTATGGCGCCCGCTCCCTTTAACATAGTCTCTATTCGCCGCGTTCGCGTGCAATAATGCGCACTGGAGTGCCCGAGAGCCCAAAAGATTCTCTGATTTGATTCTCAAGGTAACGCTGATATGAAAAATGGAACAGATCTTTTTTGTTAACAAAGCAAACAAAAGTGGGCGGACGGGTGGACGGTTGGGTAATATAATAAATCTTTAGCCGCTTGCCCTTATCGGAAGGGGGCTGTACACGGGCGGTCGCATGCGCCAGCAGATCATTGAGAGCGCCGGTGGTGACACGCATCGCGTTGTTAGAAGAGACCTGATTGATAAGCTCAAACAGCTTATCGACACGCTGCCCCGTCTTGGCGGAAATAAAGATAAACGGCACATAGCTCATAAACGAAAAGTCGTTTTCCAGCTTGCGCTGATATTCAATCATGGTCTTGTCGTCCTTCTCAACGGCATCCCACTTGTTGACCGCCACAATGCAGCCCTTGCCCTGTTCGTGGGCATAGCCTGCAATCTTGGAATCCTGCTCGGTGAAGCCCTCGACAGCGTCAATCATGATGACGCAAACCTCGGCACGGTCCACCGCCATATAGGCGCGCAGCACAGAATAGTGCTCAATCGACTCCGTTACCTTGTTTTTGCGGCGAATACCCGCTGTGTCAATAAACAGATATTTGCCATAGGCGTTGTCTATCTCGGTATCCGTGGCATCGCGGGTCGTGCCCGCAATATCCGAGACAATCACCCGCTCTTCGCCTGCAATGCGGTTGATGATGGATGATTTACCTACATTCGGCTTGCCGATAACCGCCACCGCGATTCGGTCGCTCTCGATATGCTCACGGTTCGAAAAATCAATATGGTCACATACTGCATCGAGCAGGTCACCGGTGCCATGCCCATGCAGCGATGAAACGGCGAAGGGGTCGCCAAGGCCGAGGTTGTAAAACTCATAAAAATCGGGTGGCGGATCGCCTACCTTATCGCATTTGTTGACGCACAGCAAAATCGGCTTACTGCTCTTGAGCAGCATCGACGCAACCTCTTGGTCAGTCGCAGTAACGCCGCTTTTAAGGTCGACTACCAGTATGATGACCTCGGCGCTGTCAATGGCCAGCTGCGCCTGTCTGCGCATCTGTGAGAGGATGATATCGTCTGAAAACGGTTCAATACCGCCGGTATCTACCAACATGAACTCCCTGCCCAACCATTCGCAGGGTGCATAAATACGGTCGCGGGTCACGCCGGGCGTGTCCTCAACAATCGCGATTCGTTGGCCTGTCAGCTTATTGAACAAAGTCGATTTGCCCACATTCGGGCGGCCGACAACCGCCACAATCGGTTTTGACATCGTCTATGCCTCCTTTCTATTCCACAAGCGCCTCAGCGAGTGAAGCGCCATCGTCCTGAACCACCTTAACCGGAATGCCCAGTGTCGCCGACACATCCTCCGGGGTGGTGTCGTCTAAAAACTTATCCTGCTCCCGTCTGAGCATGCAGGACGGGATAATTAACAGATCGCCTAAAGGTTGCCCTTGCAGCTCAGTAATAATGTCGCTGCCGGTAACCAGACCCGTCACGGTGATGCGTCCGCCAAAAAACCGGTTCGGTATGGGAAACACCTCGGCCTTAAGCGCAGGGCAACACTCCTCAGCCTTGGCACACAACTTTTTAATCGAATCGCCTGCGGCGACACCCGTCGCTACCGAGATGCGGCGCCGCGTTTTATTAGGCTCCAAAAGAGGCAGCAGGTTGCAAAATTCCAGCTCAGTGTTAGCAATAAGCCCGACGCCATTCTCAAGATTTGCAAAATCGCCGTAATATTCCGCCGGGGGAATCGGTCGACCCGCCAACAGAAAAAACTCGTCAGCAGGGTAGCCCACTCGTATGCCGTCACGTACAAACCAGCGGTCGGCATATTTCTCAATAGTGTCAATCGTTGCTGCGGCTTCCTTCCAGGTGAAGGGGCGCAGCGGCAACAACCCCTCGCGGAAGGCGGTTAACCCTACCGGCACACAGGCGATGGACTGTATCTTTGGCACCAGCGGGTCTAAATCAGACAGGGTACATTCCAGTGCTGCCCCGTCATTATACCCTGGGCATAACACAAGTTGGGTATTGATTTTGATGTTGCCCTCGCACAGCCGGTACAGCCGCTGCAAGGAGCTGCCCGCAAAGCGATTGCGCATCATCTTGACGCGCAGTTCGGGGTCAGTAGTATGCACCGAGATGTTAATAGGGCTGATGTGCATGCGCAGAATACGGTCGACATCGTGGTCGGTCAGGTTGGTCAGCGTAATATAGTTGCCAAAGAGAAACGACAGGCGGTCGTCATCATCCTTAAAATAAATACTTTCCCGCATACCCTTGGGATTCTGATCAATAAAGCAGAAGATGCAGTTATTGCGGCAGCTACGCTGCTTGTCCATCAGATAGGTCTCGAATTCCAGCCCAAGATCGTCGTACTCTTCCTTTTTGACTGTAACGCTATAGAGGGCGTCGCTGCGTTGCAGAGAGAGGGTCAGCCGTTTGGCCGTCATATAAAAGCGGTAATCAAGCACGTCACTAATCTCTTCATCGCCTATTTTAAGCAGCAAGTCGCCGCTTTTTATGCCGTGGCGCTGCGCGATGGAGTGCCTTTCGACACTCGAAATCTTTACCGCCATGCCTCGCTCTCCTTTCCCCACAGTTTCCCCAAAAACGCATTATACAAAAAAATAGAGGCGGAAAGCAGCTTCCCCCCTCTATCTTTCTCTTAGCGATGTGCGCTCTTACGCCTCTACCTTGACAACCTCTTTGCCCTTGTAGAATCCGCACACGGGGCACACTCTATGCGGCATTTTCAGCTCGCCGCACTGGGTGCACTTGGAAAGCGCAGGAGCGTCCAGCTTCCAGACGCTTGAGCGTCTTTTGTCTCTACGCGCTTTAGATACCTTTTTCTTCGGAACCGCCATCTTTACAGCACCTCCTTAGCCTTTCAGCAATTTTTTTAAAACGGCCATGCGGTCATCGCCCGGCTCGGGCTTGCAGCCGCAATTTGTTGTGTTGAGATCCGCCCCACAGACAGGACACAGTCCCTTGCATTGATCTTTGCAAAGAAATACCTGCGGCAGGGAAAGTTGAAGATCCGCACCTGCGATCTCATCAAGCGCAAGAACCCCATCCGGGGCGGTTAAAAAAACGTCATCGAGCTCTTCGTCCTCAAGACAGGCGACCACCGTATGGGTGAACTCCTGTTGAAGGCTCCGCTCTGACTGCATCAGACAGCGATCGCACTGAAAAGGCATCCTGCCGCTGATTTGGTAGCGCAGCGTTACAACGCCGGCACGATTAAAGATCTCTCCCCGGACCGCCAGTGCATCAGGAAAAAGCTTTTCACCATGCCTTATAACCCAAGAAAGGTCGATATCGCCCGCAAAATCCTGCTTTTCACCGATGATGTCCAAAACCTGTTTGATCGAAATCCGCATGGTTCTCTCCTCATCTTTGACTTTTGGCCCTACCATTAGGGCGCAAAAAATAGAGATGTAACGCGGGCGTTACCTTGTTATTATAGTGTCCGCGATTTTATTTGTCAATAATTTTTGCGTCGAAAACCATTGTTTTCGACGCAAAAATCCAACAAACTGTTTAAATCTGGTACTTGCGGATTCTTTCGGGGAGCTCGTCGTGCTCGGCCGACACTGTAAAAGCAATAGTCAATCCGTTAGCGGAGGTCAATTTGTACAGCTTATCTACCATGTCGGCAAACCGCTCTGGGTTTTTGCCACAGATTTTAAAGGTGGCGTCACAGAAAATGTCGGTAATGTCATAGTTGCCGGCCATCAGCCCGCAAAGGAAACCGTAAAGTGCATCATAATCACTGATGCCATACTGCTCAACGTCGACCAAGCGCACCTGATAGTTGAGATCATACGTCAGCTGAATACCCTTTTCTACGCAGACTACGTTTCCATTTGAGGTTTTGACTGCATCGTTCGCCATCTGGATCATGGCCTTGGTTTTTCCGGAGCCTTTGTGTCCAACGATAAGCTTTATCATGATGTATTCCTCCCAGATTTTGGTCGCCATCCTTTCGAATGAGCTTCCACGTTTATTTTTGTAACAGCTGGCCCGCCGGTTTCTCAGACCCCGGCTTGCCCAGCAGCGCAAACATATTTTTTTTATAATCCTCAACACCAGGTTGATCAAACGGGTTAACATTTAGAGTATAGCCGCTGACCCCGCATGCGTATTCAAAGAAATAAAGCAACCAGCCATATTCATAGGGCGTTCTTGCATCCATTGACAGCATCGCCGAGGCAACGCCCCCCTGGTGATGCGCCATAGCAACCGCCCGCCGCGCCTTCTCCTGAATCTCGGTCAGTGTCATGCCAGCAAGATAGTTTATGCCGTCCAAATCATTTTCTTCGTGCTCCACCTGAACCGAAGCATCATCCTCTTTAAATGACAACACCGTTTCAAATAACACACGGCTGCCGTCCTGAACAAACTGCCCCAGCGAATGCAGATCGGTGGTATAGGTTGCCGAGGCTGGGAACAGTCCCTTATGTTTTTTGCCCTCGCTTTCGCCAAAAAGCTGTTTGAGCCATTCGGCTGTCATGGCGAGGCAGGGATCCCACCCACAGAACAGTTCAACCGCACAGCCCTTGCGATATAAAATATCTCTGATTGCTACGTACTGTAGGCAAGGGTTTTGCCAAAAGTCGACGACGTCACAGGTTTGTTTAGCATCGGCAGCGCCATCCAACATGCGGCTTATCGAGATGCCAGCCACCGCCGCAGGCAACAGCCCGACAGGGGTTAACACCGAATATCTTCCGCCGATATCATCGGGAATAACAAAGGTCTCAAAGCCCTCTTGATCGGCCATGGTACGCAAAGCGCCATGCGCTTTGTCTGTAATGGCAACAATGCGGCAGGCCGCTTGATCACCATAGCGTTTGACCATTTCCTGTTTAATAACGCGAAAGGCCACCGCCGGCTCGGTTGTCGTGCCAGATTTCGAAATTACAATGGCCGACACCCGCTTACCCTTGCAAATTTTCAGCACCTCGACGATATGTGAGGCCGAAAGATCGTTGCCCAAAAACCAGATCTTAGGCGATTCGTTAGGCAGACTGTTGTACAGCGGAGAAACTATGTACTCAATAGCTGCACGCGCCCCCAGATAAGAACCACCAATACCCACCACCAGAACAGCATCGCTGTTCTCTCTCAGGCGCTCGGCACAGCGGGTCAACCGCAGAAGGTCATCATCAGTGTTGATCGCCCGCGGGTTCAGCCAACCAAGAAAGTCATTTCCGGCACCGGTTTTGTGCCGAAGCGTATTCTGTGCCTCCAGAACCTCTGGTGCTATTCTTTCTAATTCCTCACTGGTCACAAAGGGCTCGATAAAATCAAAATTAAGTTCAATCGGCATTGCTGTCACCCCTTG
>DATMYZ010000333.1:0-9935 GCA_035560675.1 Clostridia bacterium | reverse complement strand
GATTTAAGTGAGTTGCTTCAAAAACATAAGGTCGATATGATCATGACTCGGCCGCCTTACCCTAACAACACGGTGGTCGTACCAATTCTGGAAGAAACCCTCAGTATTTATGCGCCTATGGTTGCTTTAGAAAATATGTTTAAGGAACGCGCACAAGAGGTGGCGTGCCAGCTTTCCCGCTCGGCAGATATCGAACTTCTAAAGGATTGTCCTTTTATTCTTCCGCGTTCGGGAAGTGTTCGCGACGCCTGTAATGAACTGTTTGTGGCACACCAGATCAGCCCCCGAGTCGCAACAGAAACAGATTTTCTAGAAACCGCCATCACTTTTTGCCGGGCTGGTATGGGCGTTACTCTTTCGCCAATCGGAATGTTGCAGGATTTAACCCTGAAGTCTCCAAAGGAAAAAGGGGCTTCGGAGATATACCCCATCACCGAAAAAGATACGAGTCGAACTTTGGCAATTTGCTATCTGGATCGTGCTGTGGTTTCCCGTTCTATGCAGCAGTTTATCTCTGTTGCAAAGGGAAAGTTGAGTGAGCGAATTTTCTAAAAAAGTATGACAAAAACGGCAGACAAAGGTATTGCTGGTTCAGCCAACGCCCTTGTTTGCCGCTTCTATTTGTTTCGAATATTCAGGGTTGACTGTGGTGCCCCGTTCTATGATTCTCATTTTACCAGACCAACTAAAGAGTGCAAGCAGTTTTTTCCTTGTTTAACACAAGGATATTATTGTAATACGAAAGATTAGCTCTGGTTTTGCAGCTATGGGGAATATGTGAAAAGCAAAAATGCGATCAGCAAAGTCAAGCACCCATGTGCGCGCATATAGGCAAGCGGCCTAGACAACGCTTCAAATTCTAAAAATGTCAACAAACTCAGGATAGGATGTTTAAATGCTCCAGCGGAGCGTCTGTGAGCGGGAACCATCGTCGTGATTATCACTGTTACCAAACAGTGGCATTTGATTTTATGTATATTGCTAAATAGCTTTACCTCTATGACATGCTAAAAAGCTCAGGGCAGCTAAATGCCCTGAGCTTTCAAGTGGCTGATGCAACCCATAAAGGCCCGTGCTAAAACCACCGCTTGTATTTAAAAAAGATAACACTGAACAATAAGACCACCACGCTCAGCCCGATGACCAAAAGGTATCCGCAAGACCAGCTGTATTCTGGCATTGAGAAGTTCATGCCATACCAACCTACTATAAGAGTAAGCGGCAAAAAGATGGCCGTTACCACCGTGAACACCTTCATCAGACTATTCTGCTCTATATCTATCTGTGCCTGATAGGCCTCGCGTACCTGGGTGACGTAGTCCCGCAGTGTCAACACATGCGCAAACAGGCGGTCTATGCGGTTATCCAGTGCCTTAAAATACCGCAAATAGGTTTTGTCAATCAGCCCGCGCTCGTTTTCTACCAGCTCTTCAAATATCTGGTTGAGCTGTTCATAGTACCGCTTGAGCTTCAAAAGTGCACGCCTGAACTCGATAATCTCTTGCGCACACTCTTTTTTAGAGGTGGTCAGCAGTTCATCTTCGGTATTGGTTATACTTTCTTCCAACGTTTCGATATACGCAATATCCTCTTTTATCAGCCCGTTGAAAAAGGTATAGAGCATTTTTTCGTTGGATGCATCTTCTGTGACAAGCTGGCTGACCAGCCGATAAGAAACGCCGCCTTCACAGATAAAAAACAGATCTTCTTTGGTATGGTAGATGGTGATAAGCTCAGGAGGCGCGCTCATGTTGTGAATATCCAGCCAGTCAAAAGAGATCAGGTTGACACCCTCATAGCTTTCAAATCGATTAATTTGGCCGGGGATAATGCGTTCAAAAACCATCTCATCCATAACAGGAACAAGCTGCTCCAGCGTGTTGTGCTTTAAAATTTTCAGCATATAAATGCTCCTTTGTTTTGGGGCTCGTCCTGCCTCCGGCTAAAACATTCAGGCAGTATTCTACTTTATTCTTTCCATTTCAGGCCAAGTATCCACATGCGATACCAATTGATTGCATTGACCTTTAGAAAAGATTGCATCAGCTTGGCGTCAGTACAAACTTATAGTATTCTGCCCGAAAGAATAATCGGAGAACCACACAACCGCCAGCCTTATTCAGCCGCCTGAAGCCGTTTTTCGGTAAGAGATCCGGCCTCTAAAACGCCTTGAAGGCATAATACTGTTTATCTAACTTTCTGGGCCACACTGCGAACGATCAGTCGAAGGACAGATTCTGTCAGGCGGTTCATATCATTTCTGCAAGTCTGTTGGATCTTTTCAAAGCTTGCAGGCCCCGTCACTGCGCTAAATATGGCTGTGACGCCGTAATCATAGATAGCTTCCGCGCCGGTGCCAATAGAGCCGCACAGCGCCACACAAGGCACGCCGGCCTTTTTGCAGCGGTTGCCAACACCGAAAGGCACCTTGCCATAAATACTCTGTTGATCAATGCGGCCCTCGCCGGTCAAAACCAGATCGGCGTCGGCAATCATGTCGTCAAAGTGAGCCGCATCCAGCAGCATCTCAATGCCCGGCTTACGACTGCCACCTAAGAATGCTTCGACCGCCGCTCCAAGGCCACCGGCCGCACCGGCACCGGGCTGGTTTGCGACTTCGGCGCCCAGTTCCTGGTGTAATTTTTCTGCAAAGTGGCACATACCGGCCTCAAGCAATTCCAGCATGGCACTGTCAGCGCCCTTTTGGGGGCCAAATACGTAGGTTGCCCCTCTGGGGCCGCAAAGCGGATTATCCACGTCACAGGCCGCCTGAATATCCAGCTCCGGCAGATGATCAGGTTTTATAATTCGTTCAACGCGCCCAAGATTGCGGGCCTGGGGCTGCACCTCTTCGCCAGTGCTGTCCAAAAAGCGGTAGCCCAGCGCTGACGCCATGCCAATCCCGCAGTCGTTGGTCGCGCTACCCCCCAGACCGAGCAATACACGCTTCACACCATGCTGCGCCGCATGCAGCAGCATCTCGCCCACGCCGAAGGTGGTAGCGGTTAACGGATTTTTTTGGTCCCCCATAGCTGGCAGGCCTGCGGCTATCGCCATCTCCATCACTGCGCGCCCATCTGGCAGAATGCCATAATAGGCCGCTTGTGGGCGCCCGTGGGGGCCGGTAACGGTCAGGTGTACTTCTTCGCCGCCAAATAAGGCCAGATAAGCGCTGGTCATGCCCTCGCCGCCGTCCGCCATCGGAAGCATCTCAATCCGACAATCGGGCAACATGCCACGTATGGTCGCCTCTTGAATCTGGCAGACCTCCAGTGCGCTCATGGTTCCTTTAAATGAGTCCGGCGCCAAAACAATCTTTTTCATCTTGTTTCACCCTATTCAATATTTTTGACAGAAAACGACTTTTTCACCATTTCAAGCAGATTTACGATTATTTAGCATTTAGTTATTTTACCACATTGGCGCTATAAGACGCAAATAGCGCTCCACTTTCATGCGGAGCGCCGTTTGTTTTTGTTTTATAGACTTACTTGCGCACTTCCACGTCGGTAATCTTTTCGTAGAACTTAACGATAGCCGAATGATCGCTTTGGCCCTCATCGTTGTTATGCAGCCACTGGAGCATCTCTTGTACATGAGAGGTCAGCAGCATGGGGCTGCCGAGGTCATGGCCGGTATCCAGCGCGTTATTGAGATCCTTAATGTGCAGGTCGACCTTAAAGCCGGGCTTAAAATTGCCCGCCAACATCATGGGCACCTTGGCATCCATGACGGTGGAGCCAGCCAGACCGCCACGAATGGCTGCGAAAACCCGCTCAGGGTCCACACCGGCCATAGTGGCGAGAGAATAAGCCTCTGCGCAGGCAGCAATATTGACTGCTACAATGATCTGATTAGCCAGCTTAACGGTGTTACCGGCGCCATTAACGTCGCCGCAAAATACGACGGAAGTACCCATGACCTGGAGCATCTTCTCGTATTTATCAAACAAAGCCTTTGGGCCGCCGCACATAATTGAAAGGGTGCCGTCAACGGCTTTGGGCTCGCCGCCGGAAACGGGGGCATCCATCATGTTGACGCCGACCTTGGTACATTCTTCGGCAATGGACTTGGAAGCCAGCGGTGCAATAGAACTCATATCGATGATATCTGTGCCGGGCTTAGCGCCTTCCAGCACACCGCCCTGCCCGCAAACGGCAGCTCTGACATGGGGGCTGTTGGGCAGCATGGTGATTATTGTCTGGCACTGCTCCGCCACCTCTTTGGCTGTGGCAACAGCGGTTGCGCCGGCGGCGACAATTTCTTCTACCGCAGACTTATTCAGATCGGTGACGATCAGCTCGTATCCGGCCTTTAACAGATTTTTCGACATGGGTCTGCCCATGATACCCAAACCAATAAAACCGATTCTCATTTGAATTTCCTCCTAAAGATATAATGAAAAACCTAAAGTTCGCTGACAAACTTGGCAATACGGCGAAGGCCCTCTTCAATGTTTGCTTCGCTGGTCGCATAAGAAATGCGGATAAAGTTTCCGCTTTCTTTCCCCAGCTTGCTCCCTGGGACACATCCGACATATTGGCTCTCCAACAATCGGGCAGCAAATGCGTCGCCGTCCATTCCGGTGCCGCTTACGTCTACGAAGATGTAAAATGCGCCCTCCGGCACAATATAGCTTAAACCGGGAATCTGATCCAGACCGGACATAAGCAGCGTGCGGCGGCAGCTGAAGGCCCCTACCATGGCATCTACTTCTGCCAGCGTTTCCGGCGCGTTCATGGCCTGCTCAACGCCAATCTGGCTAAATGTCGATATGCAGGTGGTGGTATATTGGTGAATTTTCAGCAGATTGCTTGTCATCTCGGCTGGAGCGGCTAAATAGCCCATTCTCCAGCCGGTCATGGCATACGCCTTTGAAAATCCGTTCATTGTGACGGTTCTCTCGCGCATGCCCGGCAGCGTTGCAACCGAGCAGCATTCCACACCGTTATAAACGATTTTGTTGTAAATTTCGTCCGAGAGCACTATCAAATTATGTTTTTTGCACACCTGCGCCACCTGCTCCAGCACCTGACGGCTGTAAACAATGCCGGTTGGATTGCACGGATTATTAATGACAACCATCTTGGTGCGCGAGGTAATATGTGCCTCCAGCGTTTCGGGGTTAATCTGAAAACCATCTTCCTTGCGCAGAGGAACAGCGATCATTTTGCCGCCGGCCTCAGCGATGACGTTTTCATAGTTCATAAAAGCGGGTGTAAACACAATGACCTCGTCACCGGGGTCCACCATTGCCATAAACACCACGTTGACCGCTTCCGCACCGCCGCAGGTCAGCAGAATCTCGGTAGCCGGATCGTAATCCAACCCAAAATTGTGACGCAGAAATTTTGCAATCTCCGTACGCAGTGCCAAGGTACCGCGGTTTGGGGCATAGTGCGTCTCATTTTTTAAAATGGCTTCAATGGTTTTTTGCTTAATCAGCTCAGGCGTATTAAAATCCGGTTCACCGGCGGAAAAAGAGATTACCGAATGGCCGGCCGCTTTTACCTCCGCCACCCGCTCCATCACCTGACGCACCGGTGAAAAGTACATACTCTCCAGGCGTCTAGCGCCTTTGCATATAGACTGTTCCATAATTGATTGCGATCCATTCCTTCCGTGGCGCATGATGCTCAGGACCATAAAAATCTACACATCCAAGCGCAAAATAACTTGTTAAAAGGCACAACTTTAAAAGTACAGGTACCGCACCTAGCTGCGGGCATGGCCTACAGGGTCAGACCATTGGGCTGATTAAGACTTCTTCTGGAAAACATCTGCGTATGCCAGATACATATTAGACTCCTGCTGCAGGTAGCTGGTGGCTTGCTGGGTACCCATGAAAAAGGGCAGCTCGCCGTAGGAATCTTTAATGGCAGCGGCATAATCGGAGTTATTTTCTACCACCTTCTGGCAGGCCTCGTTCAGCTTTGCAACAACTGCGGGATCAGTACCCTTGGGTGCTAAAATATTGTAGATTAAATCATAGGCGCAATCCACACCCTGTTCTTTTGCGGTAGAAATATCGGCATAAGCATCGGAGCGCTCGGTAGCCAGGCAGCCCAACACTTTCAGCTCGCCGGTCTGAATGTACTGCTTGATGACGCCATAGGCGTTGACCGATACATCAATCTGCTTGCCGATCAGAGAAGCGACACGCTCAGAAGACGAGCCCGCATTGACGATATTGAACTGGGCACCGGCTTCTTGCAGCTTGGTGGCCGCGTAGTAAGAGGTTGCGCCGGTATTGGCCGCCATGATAACCTCGCCGGGATGCTCCTTCGTATAATCGACAAGCTCCTGCACTGTATTGCAGGGGAAGTCGGAACGCACCACCATAAATTCGCCGCAGCTTTTGCCGATCAGGCAGACGGGTTCAAACGCCTCATAGCCGAAATCGGTGATGCCGGAGGCTTGATTCAAAGCGATTGCAGAGTCGAAAGCTAAAAAAGTATAGCCATCGGGTTCAGCTTCTTTAACGGCGTTAGAAGCCACAGAGCCGCCACCGCCGGTGGTGTTAACGACGGTTACAGAAACACCAAGTTCTTTTTCCAGATACTGGCCAAGTGTGCGGGCATGGAAGTCCGTATCTCCGCCAGCACTCCACGGAACGACAAGTGTAATGGGCTTGCTAGGCCAGCTGGAGCCAGAGGAGGAACTTTTTTCAGAAGCAGCACTGCTGCTTGCAGAGTTGCCGCAAGCGGCCAACCCCATCGTCAGAAGAAGAGAAAGAACCAAGGCAATTATTTTTTTCATGTTCAGCACCTCATATTTATTCTTATATATCCAACCCCATGAAGGGGTTCAGATCTGATGTTCCCCTGCGCTATACCGCAGCGCTAGCCCGTTTTTTACGCTTGCGGTAATTATAAAGACTTAAAACAATTGACAGGATTGAGACAACAAGAAACGCACAGGAAATAGGATGTGTTAAAAACTCTAAATAGCTGCCATTTGTATAGGACAGAGAACGGCGGAAATTCAATTCCATGATCTGCCCTAAAACAAAGCCCAGAATCAGGGGCGTCATAGGATAATCGCCCTTCCGCAGCAGGTAGCCCACTAAGCCGAAAAATATCAGCGCCCAACAGTCAAATATACGGTTATTGGTGCCATAGGAACCTACCATACATAACACAAAGACGAGCGGCAGCAGCAGGTACTGGGGAATCTTTAAAATCTTGACAAAGCCTTTAATGCCCCAGAACATGATCATCAGCATAAACAGCGAAGACAGGGCCATCGCAGCATAAATGGCATAAACTACCTGACTGTTCTGCTGGAAGATCAGCGGCCCCGGTTGTATGCCCTTCATAATCAGCGCGCCTAAGAGCAGTGCCGATGTGGAGTCGCCCGGAATGCCCAGCGTCAGCAGCGGAATAATGGTGCCGCCAATGGTCGCATTGTTGGCTGTCTCGGAAGCCACCACACCGTCGATGATGCCGGTGCCAAATCTTTCCGGATTTTTGGATTGGTTTTTGGCAACTGTATAAGCCAACATATTAGATGTACCGGAGCCAATGCCAGGAAGAATGCCCAGCCAGATACCGATGGCAGCGCTACGAAACATGTTGCCGATTTGAGAAATAAATTCCGAACCAGAAATACCGAAGCCCTTGATCTTAAAATCTGTTATCGCAGAAATATTCTGCTTTTCCTGTTTGTGGGCACATTCTGCCGCAATCAGAATTTCTGAGATGGCAAAAACGCCCACCAGTACCGTCAGAATATCAAAGCCACCTTTAAGCTCTGAAGTGCCAAAGGTGTATCGGGTCACGGAATCGATGGGTGCCAAACCAACCGTTGCAAAGATCAGTCCGAGAACACCCGTCATGACGCCCTTAACCAGTGACTCGCCAGAGAGGGTGATGATTAGCGTCAACGAAAAAATGGTGATCGAAAAGTATTCCCATGGGCCAAATTTGATGGCGATATTGGCCAGAGTCGGAGAAATGGCAACCAGCGCCAGAAGGCTGAGCAGCGTACCCAGAAAAGAAAAGAGAATTCCTGTTCCCAACGCTTTGCCGGCTTGTCCGTTCAGTGCCAGCGGGCGCCCATCCAGACAGGTGGCCATCGAGGCCGGGGTACCAGGAATATTCAACAGAATTGCGGAGATTAATCCGCCGGAAATACCGCCGATATATAATGAAATCAGTGTAGCCTGTCCCTGCGCGGCAGCCATGCCATAGGTAACTGGCAAAAACATCGCAATCGCCATCGTGGCTGTCAATCCCGGAATCGCACCAAACACAATGCCCACAAAGGTGCCTATAAAAATCCAGAAGATGGTTGTCGGATTCAGAAATACAGAACAGATGCCTTCCATCAACATAATTTTCCCCTCCTCAGCCTAAAATTCCAACCGGAAGCGTCAGATGAAAACCTTTAACAAAAATTAAGTAGATTACCACAGTGAACAAAACTGCAACCATTAGCACTTCAATGCATTTCTTCACGCTGCGTTCTTCCTTGGGTAAAAGCAAAAATGTCAGGCCTATAATAAATAACACAGACATGATCAGAAAGCCTACGGTCTTGAGTAGTCCCACATAGACGATCAAAAGCAGGAAGGTCAGCATAATCTCCGGCTCCACCGGGAACCGTTTGCCGCTTTCGCTGCTTACACCAGCATCGACTGCAACCGACTGCCGCTGCGCTTTAAGCTGCCATACCCCTTGCAGAATTTGAATGGCACTGAGGATCAGCATAAAAGCGCCATAGATCTTGGGCATAAAATCTGAGGTTACGATACCGGGCTGGCCCGCGCCGAACCGCTTGATGCCAAACGCCATAACAAAATAGGCTGCCGCTAACACGAAAAATGTTGCTCCGCCAATAATTTCCCGATATTTTTTCAATGGATTTCCTCCTCTCAGAATACCTTTGCTTGTTAGTACTATTTAATATACCCGGCCAGCTTCATCTGTTCAATAAGCAGTTCACGTCCGCGTCCGCAGGCAGGCTTATTGGGCGCATAGGGCGCACCCACATTCAGGCCCATCAGGTTGCAATAATCTTTGGTGGCTACCGGGAAGCTGGATTTGTCCATAGCCAGACGTATTGGGTTGAGAAGGAACTGCGCCTCTCGCGAGCCATCCATATCACCCGCGATGTACATGTCATAAATAGAACAGATCAGCTCTGGAACAAAGTTGGCAGTAGTGCACACACAGCCATAGGCACCCACGCACATACATGCATAAATCAGCGTATCCTTTCCGCCAAACACCTTAAAGTCAACATCTTTGTTGCGACGAATAAATTCCTCAGTCAGGGTCATATCACCGGAAGAATCTTTCATACCAACAATGTTGGGCACTTCATGTGCCAGGCGCTCCACCAAATCGGCAGTGAGTGTGTAGCTTGTTCTACCCGGATTATTGTATAACAATACCGGCATAGTGGGTACACTTTCGGCTATGACCTTAAAGTGGGTGAACAGCTCGTCCTCCGTGGGCTTGAGGAACATGGGCTGAAGCACACTAATAGCTGTTGCGCCAGCCTCCATCGCCATATGGGCGATACGGACGCATTTTTTTGTGCTGATAGCACCAATTCCCATAAATACAGGAACACGTCCAGCAGTCTGGTCGAGAATAATTTTCAGAACCAGCTCTTGATCTGCTTCCTCCACCATATAGAACTCGCCATTGCTGCCAAAAGCCAGAATGCCTGAGACGCCGCCCTTGATGACATAGTCGACCTGCTGGCGCAGTTTTACCTCATTGATGCGCTCATTTTCATCAATGGGCGTAATGATAGGAACAATAATTCCTTTTAGAAACGCTGTGTTCATGATTTCCTCCCAGACTACAGTCAAAAATGATTCACCGGACGAAGCACATTTCTATTTTACAGGCGCTTGGTAAGATTGCCGTTATAAACCTGTTGATAAAATAATAGCCTATCGGTGTTTGTGCTTATTATAGCGG
>DATMYZ010000332.1:0-6603 GCA_035560675.1 Clostridia bacterium | reverse complement strand
CAATTATTGCGTTGTCGAATGAATTCGGCGTTTCCGGCTGCGAACAGGGAATTGCTCAAACGGCTGCCGTGCTGATCGCCCCATTGGTGGACGAGGTGACTGTAGATCGTTTCGGCAATCTTATAGCCAGAAGGTTCTCTGGGCTAGAAAATGCGCCAAAGCTGCTGTTGGATGCGCACCTTGACCAGATCGGAGCTATGGTGACCGAAATAACGCCAGAAGGCTTTTTGCGGTTCACCCCCATTGGCGGCATAGACCAGCGTGTGATGCTGGGCCAAACACTGCTGGTGCGTACACGCTGGCATGGGCTGCTGAGGGGCATTGTTGTTACGATACCACCGCATCTACTTATTCATATGGATGCCACCAAAGCAACCCCGACCATCGAAATGCTTATTGACCTGGGACGCCCGGCTGACGATGTCAAAAGCATGGTGTATCCGGGCGATTATATAACCTTTGCCGATGAGTCCTTTCAAATGGCTGACGGTCTTATTTGTGGCAAGGCAATGGATGACCGCGCCTGCTTCGTCAGTATTCTGCACGCGTTAGAGCTGGTAAAGGGATTGCCCATTCCCTGCGATCTTATCGTAACAGGAACTACCAAGGAAGAAATCGGCTTTGTTGGCGCCGGCGTTTGCAGTTACCGCTACCCAGCCGATTTGGCCGTCGCAGTTGATGTTTGTCATGCCGAAAGCGAGGACGCTCTGCCGCGGGACAGTGTCTTTCCACTAAACGGAGGCCCGGTGATTTTTTCTGGAGCAAACAGTCTGCCGGCCGCAGCTGCACTACTAACTCGAATTGCGCGCGAGAATGGCATTCATACCCAACTGGCTGCCGTTGCAGCCGAAAGTTACATAAACGCCTGGACGATGCAAGCCGCTGGAACCGGCATTGCCACAGTGGGCATCAACCTGCCGCTCAAATACATGCACACACCGGTGGAAATCGTCAGTCTGAAAGATATCACAGCCATTTCTCGGCTGTTGGCTGCTCTCATCGTTGAAGCGACGGCGCAAAATCTTTGCTTTGGGGGTGTTGCATCTTGGAAAGACTGATTTTATCACTTTGTGCGCTTGATGGTGTCGCAGGGCACGAGTGCGACGTCGCAAATTATATTATTGAACGCATTCGTCCGTTTACCGAAAGGCTTGAAACTGATGCCATGGGTAACCTTTATGCGCTGGTCAAGGGCAAACAGCGCCGAAAGCGCCCCGTCGTCGTCTGCGCACATACCGACGAAGTGGGATACTTGATCAGAACCATCACCAATACTGGTCTGCTCAAGCTGGTAAGCGTGGGCGCTATAGACCCGCGCATCGCTGTTGGCATGCGTATGCGGGTAGGGAAGAGTCGCATCAGAGGAGTCATTGCGTTAAAGGCCTATCACCTGACCACGCCGCAAGAGCGTAAGAAAGCGTCCCTTGAGTATGAGCTGACACTCGATATTGGCGCGAGTAGTAAAGCGGAAGCCGAGGGGTTGGTTTCGGTGGGTGACCCAGTGGTATTCGATTATGAGCCGCAGCTTTTTGGGAATAACTGCATCAAAGCAAAAGCCCTCGACGATCGTGCCGGCTGCGCTATTTTAATGAAATTGATGGAGATTCAGCCGGAATATGATACCTGGTTTGCATTTACCGCCGGAGAAGAAATCTGGCTGCGCGGTGCATTGCCACTCACCCGCAGACTCAACCCCGGGGCGTGCCTCGTTATAGAGGGCACTTCGGCGGTAGACTTTCCTGACGTGCCAGAGCACATGCAGGGGGTTAGGATGCGCGCGGGGGCTGCCGTTTCGGTGTTGGACCGCGCCACCATTTACAACCGCGCCTTTCGCGAAGATTTATTGCAGCAAGCGAATCAAAAGGGGATTCGATGGCAGTATCGCTCTATGGATACCGGTGGCACAGACGCCGGCGTGTTGCACTGTGAGGCTTCCGGCGCACTGGCACTGGGTGTTTCATTTCCAGTACGCAATATGCATACTGCGGGTCTGGTCAGCTATTTGCCAGATATTTTCAGCGTTTACCGGCTGGCCGAACTGTTTATTAAAGAAACGGGTGTGTGCGATGTATAATTTGACGAGCTTGCACAATGAATTACTAGAGTCCATCGCCCTTTCGAGTTTTGAAGATCAAATGCGCGATAGACTACTGCGACTGGCGCAACCCTATGCGGATGAAATTCACATTGATACACTGGGCAACCTGATTTGCCACCGCCGCGGAAGTGGCCCCAAAGTTGTTATAGATGCGCAGATGGATTCTATCGGATTTATCGTTAGCGGCATTGATCAAGCCGGACGAATCGCTTTTGTACCGGTTGGAAGTCACAAAACCGCTGCACTTGTCGGAGAAAAGGTTCGACTTGAAAACGGTGCTCTGGCAGACATTCGGCTTAGACCCGGCCAGGCAGAGGTTCTTGCGGAAAAGCGAAGCTGCCATGATATGTTTCTCAGTATTGATTGGACTTCCGGCAGCGACGCGCAGGCGTTACCCGATGTTGGCAGCCCAGTGGTATTTGCACGCCATACCGTACTGAGAGCGGACGGTTTGGTGCAATCGCCCCATCTGTCTGGCATCTGTGGGAGCATGGTGGCGCTACTTTCGATGCAGCAGCTTAGCGCCTGTAAAAATGATCTTTATTTTGTGTTTTCCACACAGGCCGAGGTGGGATTTCGCGGCATACGAAGTGCCCTCTATAACCTTGAGCCTTACGTTTATATCCGTCTATCAGCAGCGGAAGCGGGTGATACACCTTTGCACAAACTTCATCCCGCTTTGGGCCCCGCAGTCGGCCACAAATGCGAATACGCTGTCTGGGATGCGGAAGTAGTCGATGCACTCTGGCGCGGAGCGCAAAAATCCGGCGTTGCCTGTCAATATAAGGTGGTGGAGACTGGCGAGGTATTGCCTAACGAGGTCTGTGTACAACTCTCGCGCAATGGGGTAGCAGCTGGAGAGCTATCCATTCCTGTTTCAGAATTTCATACTGCGCGTGAAGTATGCTGTCTTGAAGACGTCGCACAGGCGGCCAAGGTTATATGCCAGACCCTGGAGAATGGGTTTTACGCCATAGCAGATAAAAAAATAAAATAGTATGTTGGCAACCACAGTGTTTATTGCCCCCCTGCCGCTAAACTTTAAAAGGAAAGGAGGCCGTTGAGCGCCGGGCGGAAAAGCGGTGTAAACCAGCTGGGCGGAGCATTATTAGATAGATTTCGGTTTTATAATACGCTATGCAGTTAGAAAGGAACAAGAAAATGAGCACTGTAGAAAATAAACAGTCCAAGCTATTTATGGATAATGTTATGGGTATGCCACCGCTGTGGTTTGGCATCTGCGCGGTCGTTGTGCTGGCATCGGCCTGGATGGGTCTTCTGCCCAAGGATATGATCGGCGGCTTTGCGGTCTGCATGGTTCTCGGTCATACCATGTTCTTTATCGGCGTCAATATTCCTTTCATCAGAAAATCTGTCGGCGGCATGTTTATGGTCGCGCTGGGGCTGGGGATTCTTAAGTATTTTGGCGTATGGCCAGAGAATCTTTTGGATACTGCCAACGGCTTTATAAACGGCAGCACTAATTTTATTACCTTTTACATCTGCGGGCTTATCTGCGGCAGCATCTTGGGGATGAACCGCAAGCTGTTGATTTCGGCGGGTCTGCGCTATTTTGTTCCACTTATGGGCGGCATCGTCTTTGCCTACACCTTTGGCGCAATTGTAGGTGAAATTGTCGGCATCGGCTGGAAAGACACTTTGCTTTATATCGCGGGCCCCATAATGGGCGGTGGAACCGGCGGCGGTGCTATCCCAATGTCTGAGATTTATTCTCAGGCGATGACCATGGACAAGGATATTGTTTTCTCTCGCATCTATCCCTCGGTTACTGTGGGAGGCATTCTTTCACTATTTTTTGCCGCAATCGTCAACGCTGTTGGAAAAAAGTTCACTAAGCTTTCTGGTGAAGGCGTTTTGATGAAGGGCTATGATCTCAAGGATACCGAAGCTGCCTTTGAGTATAAATTTAACCTTCAGGATCTTGGCATCGGCCTGTTGGTATCTTCCTCGCTGTTTATTTTGGGCAGGGTTGTCGGCAGCTTTTTTCCGAATGTTCATTACTATGCCTTTATCATCGGTATCACCGCTCTTGCTAAAATATCCGGCGTCATTCCGGCAAAACTCGAATATGCTGCCATTCAGTGGTATAAGTTCCTCTCTTCGGTGTTCACCATTACTATGATGGCGGGTGTTGGCCTGACCATGGTCAACATTGGTGAGTTGCTCTCCGTTCTTTCGCCCGGTTTCTTCGCAGTTTGCCTGTTTGTCGTTATCGGCGCGGTTGTAGGCGCGGGACTTGTTGGTACGCTGGTCAAATTCTACTTTATTGAATCGTCCATCACGGCCGGCCTTTGCATGTCCAACGTGGGCGGCGCAGGCGATGTCGCTGTTCTCTCAGCTGCCGAGCGTATGAACCTCATGCCGTTTGCGCAGATTTCCTCCCGTCTGGGCGGCGCGCTGATTCTGATTATTCAGGGCATTATTGTACGTATGCTGCTGTGATCTTATTTACGAAAGGATTTTAAGCATGCGAATAGAAAAATTTAACACCGTTATCATCCCGCTTGAACGCGATGTGACCGTCCGGGTCATGCTACCTGACGGGTATGATGACACAAAGCAAAGATACCCCGTGCTGTATATGAACGATGGTCAGTATGTTTTTGACAAAGAGGAGTTTCCTGACAAAGACAGTTTGGAGTTTGCTAGATATTATAAGAAATATGGCTTTTCGCTACCGCAGGTCATCATTGTTACCATTGCCTGCCCCAACGACTCGGCCGAGCGAACTGCGCAGTATTCCCCCTTTATCAAGGATTTCGACGTTCCCGCCGGAAAGGTGTTTGAAAGCCGAATAGAGGGCAAAGGTATCCCTTATCTCGCGTGGTTGACCGGCATGTTAAAGCCGATGATCGACCGCAGCTATCGTACTCTGCCCGACGCGGCACACACCGCCATTTGCGGCAGCAGCACTGGCGCACTTAACAGCCTTTACGCCCTGTTGCAGTACCCCGAATTCTTCAGCCGTGCTATTGTAATGAGCCCCGCGGCCTGCATTTGGATGGATCATCTGGAAACGATTCTGGATATGTCCGATTATAGTCATATCAAATATTTTTATCTTGATGTAGGCACTGAAGAGCAGGGGCGTATGACCGAAAAGCAGGAGTTTCTCGACGGCGCGGCGCAGATTTACAGCGCTTTTACCGCCCACTGCGTGGCGGAGGATCATATTCAGTACAATATCTACCCCGGCGGCGCACATCGTCTCTTGGAATGGAAGCGACGTTTTCCTGACGCGCTGCGTTGGATATTTCAGGACTGCTATACAAAATAACCTTCATTTTCTTCACCCCTATACCGCATACACCGGGGGCGTTAACGCCTCCGGTGTAATCTTTGGCACCGAAATTGAAAAACAACTGGTGAAGAGCCCCCGCATGCTCAGCACCACCAGGAAGATGCTGCGGTCTGGCTGATGTGAGCACACAGGCGGGCAGCCGACATTAACTGAACCCCCAGCAAACCTCAAGATACGGGGGCTCAGAATAGTTTAGTTAGGAGACTTTGTAATGGATTATAAAGAGTTGTTTGAACGTGCATTAAAAACCGACCCAGCACAGATTGGGCACTACATTCAGGGTGGTTTTATGGATGCCGCCATTAAGCCGGCCAGCGAGGATATGAAGATGATCGGCCCGGCTTTTACAATACGCCTTCCGGGTAATGACAACGCCATGCTGTATTACGCCATGAAGCGCGCACCTAAAGGTGCGGTCATCGTCATTGATCGCATGGGGGACAAGCGTGTCGCCTGTGTGGGCGAAATTGCCGCACTTTCGGCTAAGAGCCTCGGCATGGCTGGCATGGTTATAGACGGGCCAAACACCGACACCCGCGCGATAAAGGCCATGGGCTTCCCGGTGTTTTCAACTGGACGCGCGGCCGTTGCCAATACTTTTAAGGGAGTAGACGGCGAATATGATATTCCTATTAACTGTGGTGGCGCGGTTGTCAGCCCAGGCGATATTGTCTTTGGCGATATTGACGGCGTCATCGTCGCACCGGCTAATCGCTTTGAAGAGCTGCTACTGCGTGCAGAGGCTGCTGATAGAAACGAAGTCCTCTGGAAGCAGCGCTATGCCGAGGGAGGCTATATTGATGACTTTATCAATCTGAACCGCCTTGTTGAAGAGGGTGCAGCCAAAAGCATCAGCGCGTTAATGTCGCTTTAATATGGTATTAATGGGCGGTACAAAAGCTATGCGTTTTTTATTAAATGTACAGCATTCGTACCGCCATTTGTTATATTTTAAACGTTTGTTCGTGCGGAATTAGGTTCTCCAAGCCCTAGAAAAGCCTCCTGTCATAGCGCTGAAGTGTATCTCGCCCGATGGGGAATTGGGTGGACACAGAGCATAGTTTGGTGGTTGAAGGTTACAAATCACCTGATTCATCAGGCTATAATGATAAAACTACTAATTTTATGACTGACACACCGCGTTTTAATAGCAAAATAATTGTAGCCATAAAAAATACACATA
>DATMYZ010000331.1:0-5016 GCA_035560675.1 Clostridia bacterium | reverse complement strand
TATCAGGAATTACTTAATGTTGTCAGTCAAGAAGGTGGGAATACCGCTGAACTGCTCAGGCAGCAATGCGCCACAGTGAACCTTTTAAGCGATACCCAGATGATGTCCTTCGGGATGAACAGTACGCTGTTTACCGGGATGCTGGGTGAGCTGATGTTTCAAAACGGCTTTGCCAGTGCGCAGTTGGGCGAGCAGCAGCTTTACGACGCGGCGGCGTTGGAGGGCGCGTCCGCAATGTACCTGCTTGTAACCACACTTTCAGGCGATGTCACCAGAATGGCTGAGTATCTGCTTGGAATACTGGATTTTAGCAAAGCAACGTCGGAAAATGTGGGACAAATTCTGCCGCTTTTAGCAGATGGAGGTGACTCTGGAAATGCCATCAACGACAGTGCCAACACTGTGTTTGGTGCGGTCGGGGCGTTGGCTGGTCTGAAAGACGCCAAAGGGGCGTTCAGCGGTGTAGGTGGCCTGTTTAGAGGGGCGACTGGGATGTTAGGCATGGTCGGTTCATTGGCTCCGCTGCTAAGCACCGCACTACCATTTTTAATTGGCGGCGCGGCTATCGCGGGCATCGGCGGGCTGATATTCAGCGCAGTCAAAAGCAGCAAAACGGCCAAGGAAAATTCAAAAGCTTCTGAGCCTATATTAAAAGATGCGTCATCGAAAATAGCCCCTCCGCCTACGGTCATTCATGATATGGCTGCCTTTAAGCAGAAGGAAAGTGCGAAAGCAGTTGATCCCTTCCAAACCGGCGCGGGCGGCGAATCGAACTACAACCAATATCAAAGCCAGATAGACAGCAGCCGCCAGACGGCGGATACCCTGCGCGAAGCGGTCAGAGTTGGAAACAATGAGGTCGTCAAACGGCTTGACGCGGTGGCCGACGCGCTGCAAAGGGTGGCTGAAAGGCCCGCCGACCGCAATATTAAAAGCGAGGTTGTCATCCAGTCGCTAAAAACGAGTGCGACGCTGGCCGAGTTTAGAGAGATGCTCACCGAGTTACTCAGGCAAGACGAACAGCTCTCTTATTAGCAATCACCATAAAGGTCAAAAAAGAAAACCCACATCCACAATACATAAGGAGGTCAAAAAATGGCTTATGAAGTACATTTAGGCGGTTGCGTGCTCTACGGCGTCAGCTCGGTGGAAGAATCCGTCTCGCGCAACGTCACCGAGCACGACGCCATTGGTGCCGGCGTTTTTACCATTCCGCAAAACGTGGGGCTAAAAAGCTGGAGCATCAAGCTGGAGCTTTCACAGACAAACCTCGGGCAGGAGGGATGGCAAAAGGCGTCTGAGGTGCTCGACGAGCTGCACGACATGCTCAAGAGCAAAAATGCCAAGCGGATGGTGGTTATATCCGACCGGCAGAAGCTCTCAGAGCTGGTGCTGCTGCGCGATATCAAGTATGAAACCAGTTATCAGGGCATCTATTCGGTGAGCCTTTCGCTGATAGAATATGTCAAGGCGCAGGTGAAAACCTCGGGTGTGCCCAGTGTCACCCGTTCCGGCACAGCGCCAAAAGCGCCAGATACCTTTAAGGCTTTGAATACCTATGATGCGGTGAAGGGTCAAAACGTTTTTGAACTGCCGGATTACAAGATAACCTTTACAGACCCGCCTACCGGTAAAGTAGTGAATCCTGCCGGGCTGAAGGACGACGCAATTGTCAAGGTCATCTGGGGAGATACCAACAACGCTTTTGTTACCGAACTGCAAAAAGAAACGGCTGCAATAAGCGGTGTGATGGACAAGGCCTACAGCGAATATGAAGCGGTTTTAGGCTCGGAATAGCGACCCCAAAAGAAGCGTTTGGCCCGGCCCGCCGAGTGTGTGGGTCGGGCATCTTTTATATTAAACAGGAGGAATTAACATGCTTTTAGTGAACGATCTCGATGTTTCTCAGGTGGTTTATCAGGCGTCATGGGCCGAAGAATTAAACGGCGGCCCCTCCACGCTGGATTTTTCGCTGCCCTCGGCGCAGGCGGCCAAGTTCTCATGCGGCGATACGGTCGTCTTTACCTATGGCGGCACCAATGTGTTCTACGGCTTTCTGTTCAAGGTCAACCGAGGGCCCGCGCAGGCGAGCTGCACGGCGTGCGATCAGCTGCGCTATCTTAAAACCGAGATGCCGCTGCTGCGCCAGAACGAGACACTCTCCGATTTTATCGCGCGGGTCTTGGCGCAGGCGGGGGATAGAATCCGCATTGGCGACGTGGCCGACACCGGCGTCAAGCTGACGCAAAAGCTGTTTGAGAGCGGCAGCTATCTGAACATGCTCTTAGAGTCCATTGATGAAACACGAGAACTAAACGGTAACCGCTATGTGCTGCGCGACGAGTTCGGCGCGGTGGCGCTGCGCGACTTGTATGATCTGCGCACCGGCATAGTTGTGGGGGATGACAGCCTTGCTACCGATTACAGCTACGGCCTTTCTATCGGCGACAACGCCTGTAACTATGTTAAGGTTGCCAAAAACAGCCGCGAAGAAGGGCTTAAAAGCGCGGTTGTCGCACAGAATGCGGCGCTGATCGCCAAATGGGGCAAGCTGGCGGCGTTCAAAACCATGTCCGACGGCAACGCCGCACAGATGAAAAGCCTTGCCGAAAGCCTGCTGGCTGAACGCGGCAAAGAGAGCGAAAGCCTCTCGGTCGATTGCATCGGCGACCTGCGGCTGCGGGCGGGGTGCGAGGTCAGCTTGGATATCGCACAGGCGGGTTTGGATTTCCGCGCGTTGATCACCCGTGCCGAGCATCAGTTTTCGGGCGCTGAACACACCATGAAGCTGACCATCGAGCGCAGCGAGTGGTGATACCGCGCAACACAGGCAGCGCAAAGTTTGGGTCAAGCTTTTTCAAAAGCTTGCGGGGCATGGGGCAGCGCCCCGCGTGCTTATTGACTCCATAAGCGCAGGAGGGGAGATCAAACAGTCCGGCGGACTGTTTGATCGTGGGGAATCCTCGCCGGGGGTTCCCTTATGCCGCGTAAAAGCGGCATCCGTGCTATAACCCTTAAAATACGCCATAGAAAGCCACTGTCAACAAGTGGTAGCATTAATACTGGTTCAGGTTAAATGCGCACACATCTTGACGGTTATTTTCCGCCATCCGTCGTCATCGTCTTTGGCGGACGCCAGCCCGCCTGTATTATCTTCCTCGGCTGACAAAAAAATATCGGCCCAATCTTGTGTGCCGATTCCACCTGAATCCGTATAAAACAGAACATCACCATTTTGAAGGGGGATACACATGAACGATTTTTACCGCCTGCTAAATCCTCAGCACCGGGAGAACCTTACCTTTGTGCTCTCGAACGCCTTTGCGGACGAGGCGGGCAACCCGCTGGAATGGGAGCTGCGCCAGATGGATGCACAGGAGCAAGGCCGGTTTGCCCGTCAGGGAGCCGATTCCGACGCACTGCTGCATATGCTGGCCGCAACGCTCGTGCGCCCAATGCTCAACGACGGGACGCTGCTAAAAGCGCTGTCGGAGCAAAGCGGCACACCGGTGCGTACCGCCGCCCAGGCGCTTGGCGCGCTGCTGACCTGGGACGAAATGCGGACGCTCAAAAGCATATTTGAGCGGCAAAACGGGCTGGATACCCCATTTTGGAATCGGGTCGCGCAGTTTGCCGATATTCTTGAAAGCAAGACCGACGGGCGGGCGCGGCTCGTGCATCTGGCACTGCAAAACCACCATATCTCACCGGGAGATTACTTCGCGCTCACCGCTGCGAGCGATATCGTCTGCCAGAAGGAGCTGCAAAAAGCGCAGAAAAAAGCCGCCGCGGCTAAACGCCGATAAACCATCGCAAAAATATTGGAGGAAAGAAAAATGAACAGCTATTACAACAGCCTTTTAAACCCCAAGCGTAAGGAAAATCTGACATTTGTGCTCTCGAACGCCTTTGCAGACGAGGTGGGCAACCCGCTGGAGTGGGAGATGCGCGAGCTTTCCGCCGCCGAGGGCGCGGAGTTAGCACGCGAAAACGCCAGCAACATCCGCACGATGACCACGATGGTGGCGCATTCGCTCGTTAAGCCCAATTTGCGCAACGCCGAGTTCCTCAAAGCGCTTTCGCAGCAGCGCGGCAGATCGTTTTTAGACCCCGCCGAGGCGCTGACCGCCCTCGTCACCGATAGTGAGCTGGCAAAGCTGATTTTGCTCTACGAGCTGCACAACACGATAGAGATACCGTCGGCAAAGCCAGAAGAAGCTGCATTCGGTGAAAGCTTGGTGCAATAGGCAAAAGAAAAAACCGCCTACAGGTGCAGGCGGCGGGGTTGTTGGTCCGTTATTTAAGTTTAGCTGCACAATGGGGGCAATAGTCAAATGTGTAAGCCACGTCGTTATTGCAGATGGCGCATTTAAGCGGCGCGTCAACGCTGGGATCCATCTTGTGAGCGCAGTTGGGGCAAAAGGAAAAAGTGTTAGATATGTGGTGGCCGCATTTAGGGCAGGCGTAGATGTTCTCGTCCTCGTAGAAAACGACATAACCTGTTAAACCAATATTGCAAGAAATCGAAGTTACAAATTTAATGTTTTCACTTTTCATTTCATTGAGGTAGGGCAAAACATAATTAGTGTTCGTTTCGGCGGAGTCTTGTAAAATACGTGTATTTTCAAAGATTTTGCTTAAAAGCATATGGCTCACCCCAATTAAATTATTACACAGTAAGTTTATCAAATCAACCAAACGGATGGGAAGTGATGTTTAAGATAGTTAATCAAGTTTTGTTCCGCAGTCGGGGCAGAAGGTAAAAGTGCTGGAAATATCGTGGCTACAACCGGGGCATTTGCGAGGCACATCTGCCTCAGGACTCATTCTATACCCGCAGTTGGGGCAAAAGGAAAAAGTGTTGGAAATGTGGTGTTCACATTTAGGGCAGGCATAGATGTTCTCGTCCTCGTAGAAAACGACGTAACCTATTAATCCGACATTATTTGAAATGCCAATCATTTGCCGAATGTTTTCAGCTTTAATTTCATTGAGGCAATCAAGACCAAAATTAGT
>DATMYZ010000330.1:0-4666 GCA_035560675.1 Clostridia bacterium | reverse complement strand
TGTCCAGTGGATTCGCATTAATAGAAACCTGCAAATATATCCACCTCTATAATGAGCAACCGAACAGATTCTTCAAACATGAAACAAAGATTGTTTTTAGGTGGCCTGAGACCCGCACGACAATTCAGCTTAAATAAATTTTTCTAATACTCACTTACTTAAAGCAGCATGACATCTTTGTCAGCGTCGTCAATGCGTATCTCATAAAAAAATACTTAATGCTCATGCTTACAAGCTATCTGAGAGAATATGATGTTGTTATAGGCATGCCTGGCGTTGGGAATATACTTGGGCCACGTATTATAGCTGAAATTGGAGATGTCCTGCGTTTTCATAGTGCTAGCGTACTGGTTGCCTATGCCGGTCTATACAAAGTGCGACGATTATATATGGTCTTTCCATATTTTATTTTGTACATAGGGTTTTCTCTGATCATATTGTAATAGATTCATGAGCCCCATTAATAAAATGATATGAGGATGTCTGCATGCGTAAACACGCAGCCTTGGCTCTATTGATGTTTATTCTATACACATCATGCATACGATCCTTGTGATGCAGCTATCTATTTAAATGTGGGCAAATGAGGAGGAACTTTTTATGGTAAAAGTTGAAGGAAAGACAAGGACCAGCTTTTTTGACCGAATGCTAAGTGGTATTGAACGCGTCGGCAACAAGCTGCCAGATCCCGTGACGCTTTTTGTAATTTTGGCGTTTTCTGTTGTTGCTATTTCGGGAATTTGCAGTGCTGCCGGCGTCAGCGCAGCCCATCCGGGCACCGGTGATATCATCACGGTTACGAATCTCTTTTCAAAGTCCGGCCTGCGCATGATGTGGGGCAAGGCCGTCACCAACTTTTCAGGTTTTGCGCCATTTGGCATGGTGCTCGTGGCGGTCATCGGCTCGGGTGCCGCTGAAAAAAGCGGATTTCTTGCAACACTGATGCAAAAGCTACTGGCAGGCGCACCCCCCGCGCTAGTCACCTTTGTAATTGTCTTTGTAGGCATCAACGGCAACATTGCCGGTGACGCCGCATTTGTCATCATGCCCCCGCTGGCCGCCATTATTTTTTTAGGTATTGGCCGCCACCCGCTTTTAGGTATGTTTACAGCATTTGCTTCGGTCAGTGCCGGTTTTTGCGCCAATATAGCGCTGGGCATGTCAGACGCGCTCGCTTATGGATTTACCGAGGCATCCGCCAGAATGATCGACCCCAATTATGCGGCTTCACCCGCTATCAATTACTATTTTCTCGTTGTATCCTGCATTGCGCTGTCGATTGTAGGTACCCTTGTAACTGAAAAATTTATGGCACCCCGCTTTGCCAACGAGGATATTACAAAGTATCATTTTGATATTGCTTCCACTAAGCTGACGCCTGAGCAGAACAAGGGATTAAAAGCTGCCGGAGTTGCGTTCCTGATCTTTGTGGCGGTATTCATATTTATGTGCGTAGGCCCCGACCCGCTTCTCGCCGACCCTGAGACAAAATCGTTGATGGATTCCAAATCGCCCTTTATGAGCGGCATTATCGTCAGCGTTGCGTTGATGTTGTTTGTTCCCGGTGCCGTTTACGGCTTTGCCTCCGGGCAGTTTAAAACCGATAAAGACCTGTTTGCCGCTATTGTTGACGCCTTTAAAGACGTCACGCCCTACATATTGCTCTGCTTCTTCTGCGCACAGTTCACCAGCTATTTTTCTTGGAGTAACCTTGGTGCCATTATCGCTATCAAGGGCTCTGAGTTGCTTACCGCGTTACATTTTACTGGCATTCCTCTGCTAATAGGTCTGGTTATCGTCTCGTGCATCGTAAATATCTTTATTGGTTCCGCTTCGGCAAAGTGGGCCATTCTAGCGCCTGTTTTCGTACCGATGATGATGCTGATGAACTTCGACCCCGCCATTACGCAGGTTGCTTACCGCATCGGTGATTCGATTACCAACCCGCTTTCGCCGCTTTTCTACTACTTCCCACTGATTCTCGGCTTTGCCCGCAAATATGAAAAAGAAACTGGTATGGGAACCATCATTGCCAACATGGTACCCTATTCGCTTACCTTCACGGTTGTGTGGCTGATTCAGCTTATCATCTGGGCAGTATTCAATCTGCCGCTCGGACCTGGTGGTAGTATTTTCTTATCTTGAATTTAAAATGAAAAAGAGCCGAGGCGGTTTGGAAAGCTTTTAAATCTCCGCTGTTTCAGTCTTTGCTTTGTCAGAAAGGAAACGACATCATGGACATCAAAATGCACGCAAAGCAGCTTGATGATAAAATTATTGCGCATCGTAGGTGGTTTCACCGCCACCCCGAACTTTCGTTTGAAGAAAGAGAAACAACGGCCTATATTGTAAAAGAATTGACGCGCCTTGATATAGAGGCCACTACCTTTTCCGACTACAACGGTGCCATCGGAACCATATGTGGCAGCAATCCGGGTAAAACCGTCATGCTGCGCGCAGATATTGACGCGCTGCCCACAAATGAAGCGACTGGGCTACCGTTCGCCTCAGAAAACCCAGGCAAAATGCACGCCTGCGGGCACGACTGCCACGCCGCCATGCTGCTAGGGGCTGCTGAAATTCTCTCTCAGTGCCGCCAGTCGCTTTTCGGAACGGTCAAACTTTTGTTTCAGTCGGCCGAAGAATCTTGCTTTGGCGCACGCTACTACGTCGAAAAAGGCTACATGAACGATGCCGATGCCCTGTTCGGCTGCCATGTCTGGGGCAGCATGCAAGCGCCGCTTATGAATATTCAGGACGGATACCGTATGGCTTCCTGCGATAATTTTAAAATAATTATCCACGGTTGTGCCACCCATGGGTCTACCCCACATTTAGGCCATGACGCCGTCATGGCTGCCAGCGCTATCATATTAAATCTTCAAACCTTTGCAAGCCGCCGCAATGATCCCTTAAACCCTCTGGTGATTACCGTAGGCACCGTCAAGGGCGGCACGCAGTTCAACATCATAACTGACCGTGTCGAGCTTGAAGGAACAATTCGCACCTTCTCACGCGACATTCAGCCGACGATAGAACCCGGCATTCGCAAAATTATCACCGATACAGCCTCGGCACTCGGCTGCACGGCAGAATTGGTCTATGATGCCATTGAGGGTCCTGTTATCAACGAGCATATCCGCCTCAACAGCATTGCCCGTGCCGCCGCCATTAAGCTTTATGGTGCCAAAAGCCTTTGCGACATGTCACCCGTTACCGGCTCTGAAGATTTTTCCGTGCTTATGCAAAAAACACCCGGTGTGTTCGGCTTTTTAGGTTGTCTAAATCCCGCACTGGGCATTGTCTACCCCAACCATTCAGACAAATTCACAGTGGATGAATCTATCCTGCACCGTGGCGCTGCACTATACGCCCAGTTCGCGGTGGATTACCTTGAAAGTACTGCAAAGGGGGGAAACGCATGACCATCAAGGAACAGGCCGCATTAATAAAAGAGTCGATTATCGCGCAGCGCCGGTGGCTGCATGCCCATCCTGAATTGAGCACTAAAGAATTTAATACAACTGACTATATTGTATCGGCACTGGAACAGCTTGAAATAGAAGTTGTCACTTTTAGGGAATGCACTGGTACTATAGGCATTATTCGCGGCCAACATCCGGGCAAAACCGTCATGCTGCGTGCCGATATTGATGCACTACCGATCAATGAACCAGCGGATAAGCCCTATGCCTCACAATGCCCCGGTGTGATGCATGCCTGCGGCCATGACTGCCACACCGCCATGCTGTTGGGTGCAGCACAGATATTGGCATCCCGCACCGACGCGCTGCACGGCACAGTGAAGCTTCTGTTCCAGATGGGAGAAGAAATTGGTATACAGTCCGAGCACTACGTTAAAAACGGCTCGCTTGACAATGTAGACGCTATCTTTGGCATGCACGTGTGGGCGCTGCTCGATGCCGGAATGGTCAACTTTGAGGACGGTGAGCGCATGGCATCTAGTGACCGTTTCGTAATTACAATACACGGCGAGGCGGCACACGGCAGCGCCCCTGACAAAGGTAAAGACGCCATTGTTGCCGCAGCTGCGGTCAATATGGCGCTTCAAGCGTTGGTTTCGCGCCTAAACGACCCCCGCAATGCTCTGGTGCTCTCGGTCGGCATGATGAACGGTGGACAGCGCTTTAATATCATAGCCGATACGGTCCAGCTAATTGGCACAGTTCGCACTTTTAGCCGAACGTTTCGTCGCGGTGCCCCCGATATGATTACGCAGATAGCCACCCGCGCCACCGCCATCTACGGTTGCACGGCAGACGTCAACTATGAGTTTTTGCCTGGCCCGGTAATAAATGACCATCCAGTGCTTAACGCCATCGCACGTAGCGCAGCGGCAAAAATTATGGGTGAAAGCAGTCTGGTGCCGCTGCAAAAAATGATGGGCGCTGAGGATTTCTCAATTCTCATGGAAAAAGTCCCCGGCGTCTATGGCTTCCTGGGCGCACGAAACCGCTCAAAGGGCATAGTTTGTAGCCATCATCATCCTTTGTTTGATGTGGACGAGGACATTCTGGAAAACGGTGCTGCCATTTACGCCCAGTTTGCAGTAGATTTTCTCAGCGCATAAAAAGACCCTTTTCATATATACAATCACCGCGGGTCTCACCATTAGTCCCGCGGTGATTTTTTCACTATTCAACCT
>DATMYZ010000329.1:0-3020 GCA_035560675.1 Clostridia bacterium | reverse complement strand
GGATACCGGCGGTACGATGTACCCCGTGGGGTGCACTATCGCCAAAGTTATTAACGACAATGTTCCTGGGGTTAAGGTAAATGCCGAAACCTCTGCAGGCTCCCCAGCGAACACCGTTAACCTTCAGGCCGGTGAAATCGACCTTGGAATGATCGCGGGCGACGTCGCTTTTCAGGCATATAGCGGAACTGGCAAGTTCGAAGGCAAAGCCTGTGCCGATATCCGTGCACTTGCAGCTTGCTACCCGTCTCTCTCCAACTGGATCGTGCTGGATACCTCAAACCTGCAGTATGTCGAAGAGCTTGCTGGGAAGAAGCTGGCTATCGGCCCGTCTGCATCTGCGACCGCTATTGCTGCAAATGCAGCCCTTGAGGCCGCTGGCGTTACCCCGGGCGCTGCTGAGTATCTCGGCCTGACTGAAGGTGCCGACTCTGTTGGCGACGGTGTTCATGACGCTGCGCACGCTTTTGCCGGTATACCGATTGGTGGTTTCCTCAACCTGACCAATATTAAGGCTTCTCATCTGCTTTCTTATAAAGAAGAGACCCTTGATAAGATTATTGCTGCCAATGGCTCTTATTACAAGGCTGTTATTCCCGCTGGCACCTATAATAATCAGGCCGCAGACATTCCCACCTTTGGCGTTAAGTGCCTAGTAGCGGTCAATGCTTCGATGAGTGACGAGCTTGTTGGCAAAATGGCTGAAGCACTTCACACCCATCCTGATGATCTTGTCGCCGGGCATGCCTCTATGACGGCCATGACCGATGCAACCTTTATGTGCAATGACCTGCCCATTCCGCTGCATCCCGGCGCTGAAGTTTATTACAAGAGCGCCGGTCTCATCAAGTAGTTTTACAGTTTCAAAAACTTCAAACAATTCCAAATTTAGCCATGTGCCGTTCGGAGCAATGTGCTTCGAGCGGCATCGGCGGATATAGTCATAATTGCTGAGATTTATGGATTAAGTGATGGATTAAGTGATGGATTAAGTGATGGATTAAGGAGAATTATATGGCGAAAAAAGAGAATGTCAATGTACCCGAAGAAATTGACATAGCCAGTCTGGATAGCGACTTAGCGGTTATGAAAGCTGTTGAAGAGGGCAGCGCTAATCCTTTTATTAAAGCGGCTTCTGTGGTAGCTGTTCTGATGAGCATGTTCCACCTTTATACGGCGCAGTTTGGACTTTTGGACGCAATCGGCCAGCGTGGCACACATATGTGCTTCGCCATTACCATACTGCTGCTGACCATGCCGCTTGCCGAACATAATATTTTTACAAAATCATTAAAAGAAAATAAAGCATACCGTGCTGTCTGCCGCTCTATTGACCTTGTACTGATCGTGCTCGTGTGGTTTGCTACTTACATGTGCCGTGTAGAAAGCCTTGCGCAAAACGAAAACATGGGCATTGTTACGATTTGGGCCTCCATCTCTGGCGGTATTCTGTATGTTATTGTTATTGAGGCTTCGCGACGCTCTCTTGGTTGGATTTTGCCCGGCCTGGCTATGCTGTTCACGGCCTATGCGCTGGCGGGACCGTACCTGCCGTTGGTTATTGCACATCGTGGTTACAGCTTTAAGCGCATTTTTGAGTTTCTCGCGGTTGCGGGCGATGGACTGTTTGGCCAGTGCCTGACGGTTTCCGCAACGGTTATCTTTATGTTTGTTATGTTTGGTGCCTTTCTAGAAGCCTCCGGTTGTTCTGGCTTTATTAATGATATTGCCATCTCGCTGACTGGACGCATCAAGAGCGGTCCGGCGCTTTCTGCGGTTATCGCTTCTGCGCTAATGGGCACTATCAACGGTTCCGCTGTGGCCAACGTGGTCGGCACCGGTACCTTTACTATTCCGTTAATGAAATCTAGAGGCTATAAGCCGGAATTTGCAGGTGGCGTTGAAGCGGTTGCATCAACCGGCGGTCAGATTCTCCCTCCAGTTATGGGTTCCGGCGCATTCTTGATGGTTGCGTTCACCGCAGAATCTTACATGACCATTGTTAAGTGTGCGACGCTGCCTGCGATCTGCTATTTTGTCGGCTGCGCGTTCTCAGTTATTGCACAGGCTGAAATTGGCGGCATCGAGCCTACCCCTGAGGACGAGATTCCGGTCACGAGAAAAGTTCTCAAGGAAGGCTGGATTTATCTGCTGATCATTGCCATTCTGGTCTACTGCCTGCTGGGAGCACAGCTATCTCCCGCGCGCGCGGCGCTGTTCGCTATTTACAGTGTGCCAATTGTGATGCTGTTGGATAAAAAGAAGCGCTTTACCTTTAAAGAAGTAATACCTTCTCTAAAAAAGTCGGGCTTTAACTCGATGTCCATCGTTCTGGGCTGCGCCTGCGCCGGTATTGTTGTTTCAATGGTTTCGTTAACCGGTATCGGCGTTGTGTTCGGCGATATGATGATCAAAGCTTCGGGCGGCATTCTGTTTATGTCACTGGTCTTTACTGCTTTGGCTTGCATCGTGCTTGGCATGGGTCTGCCCACGACGGCGGCCTATGTTATTGCGGCGTCCATTCTGGCACCCGCGCTTATCAAACTGGGGCTGGCAATGCTGACTGCACATCTCTTTGTATTCTACTTTGCCTGCCTGTCTGCCATTACGCCTCCCGTTGCGCTGGCTGCATATGCCGGTGCCGGTATCGCCAAGTGCAGCCCGATGACCACCGCTGTCGAAGCCTGCAAGGTTGGCTTTGCAGGATTTATCGTTCCGTTTGGATTCTGCTACGCGCCAGCATTTATGATGCAGGGTTCGACCATAGAGATTCTCTATGTTTTTGGAACGGCATTGCTTGGTGTATGTGCGATGTCTATGGGCTTCCAAGGTTGGTACTTTAAGCGCTTGAATCCGATAGAAAGAATTGTTTTACTGGGTGGTGGCTTAGGGCTGATTCATCCGGGCACCTTATCTAATATCATAGGTGTCGCTATCATGGTGGTCATGTACCTTTATGCCAGAGTTTATAAAAAGAAAGTAATAGCATAAATCTTCAGCTGCACGATTTAATTAAAAAA
>DATMYZ010000328.1:0-2802 GCA_035560675.1 Clostridia bacterium | reverse complement strand
GGTTTTAGGGTACCGGCCTGTTTTTAAAGTGAAATACCACTTACAATATAGGGGGCGCGTCGTCTGAGTGCTCCTCCACATAATCCCAATAAGTGGTGACATCCTGAATCAGTCCATCAATGTGCGCAATCATGCGACGCTCAGCCTTCTGTGAATTGTGTTCATGCAGCGCTTCCAGAATGCCTCTGTGTGAGGTCATGATGGATTTTTTCTTTTTACGGATTTCCTCAAAAAGCGGCGTTTGTTGTCCGGCGGAGAACAGCATATGATACATGGACTCCAGAACCTGATTTCGGGAAGCATGGGCAATACTCCTATGAAATTCAATGTCAATCTGGGCGACACTTTTACCCGCCTGATAATATTCGTCCTGCTGGCGAAGCACCTCATCGAGATGCGCCAGCTCAGAATCGGTGATATTGATAGCAGCCAAACGCGCACTTTCCCGTTCGACAGCACGTCTGGCCTGAAGAACAATTACATAATTCTCTAACGTGAAAATAGATATGACCCGATTAAGCGCTTCCTGATGCTTATTCATCATGTTTAACGCCTTCGCTTCCATCAGCGCTTCACGGCCCTGTTTGGATATGCTACGGCCTGTATTACTAATCTTGTAAACATAATGCTTATTTTCCAACCGCCGCAACACCCGCCCGATTGTGGCAGAGCTGACTTCAATACCGCGCTTTTCCAACAGCTCTACCAGATTCCACGATCCGAGCGCTACAGGAGAGTTTGTCAGGCATTCCAAGACCGCTAGATCTTTATCATCCAAGATATGATTCATTTTTTATCCTCTTTTTGAAATAATACCGTATACATTAGATATTATTTTTTAGAAAAGCGGCTAACCCATAATGAGCAGCCGCTTATCCATCACAAATACCACTTTGTAGTTATTATAACATATATACCCAGAGCGATCAATATAGCAGTTATGACACTCAATGAAGAGAAATACTAGCCTGAATTCTAAACGAGTATGTTGCCCGCGATTAACGAACTGCTACCGATGTTATTCAGATATGGCGCGCACGATGCCGCGTTCGGTATCCACAGCGACGTCGAAACCGCTCTTTAAACGCGTAGTCGCACCAACCGCGCCAACCAGTACCGGTTTACCCAGCGTTAAACCCACAATGGCCGCATGGCTGTTAAGACCAGGCTCTTCTGTGACGATTGCAGCCGCTGCGCGCATATAATCAAGAATGGCATTACTAGTCGAAGGAATCACCAGCACATCGCCAGGACGATATTTTGAGGCGACTTCCTCCTCGTTTTTGCAGATACAAAGCCGACCAATGCCGACCATCTTGCCGACGCCAACGCCGGACAGTAGCGTATCGCCAACTAGGTGAACCTTAATCATGTTGGTCGTTCCCGGAATGCCGATGGGAACGCCTGCTGTCAGCACGGTCAAATCGCCAGACTTGACGTAACCCAGTTTTCTGGTCAGCTGTATAGCGTGTTCAATTGCTTCGTCGGTGGTTCTTTTCAACGGAATAGCCACCGGTGCAATACCCCAAGAAACTGCCAGATGACGGCAGGTCTGCTCGGTTATTGCACAGGCAATAATCGGGGCACTTGGCCGATATTTGCAGACAAGCCGCGCCGTTTCGCCGCTATGGGTTATAGTTACAATCGCCTGAGCACCAATATCCATGGCGGTGGTGCAGGCAGCATGTGCTATGGCATCTGCAACGCTCATGTGTGCTTCAGCGCTGCGGGCCCGCAACCTTTTATCATAATTGATATCACCCTCAGTGCGCTCGGCGATGGCTGCCATAGTCTGAACAGCCTCGACAGGGAATTTACCAGCAGCAGTTTCTCCCGAGAGCATAATGGCTGAAGTACCGTCGTAAATTGCATTTGCAACATCACTCATCTCGGCACGGGTAGGACGCGCGTGCTGAATCATCGATTCAAGCATCTGTGTGGCAGTAATAACCGGCTTGCCTGCGGTGGAGCAATGCAGAATCAGTCTCTTTTGGATGATAGGAATTTCAGTAAAGTCAATTTCTACGCCCATGTCGCCACGAGCTATCATAATGCCGTCTGATACCGCCAAAATTTCATCAATATTGGTGACGCCCTCAGCGTTTTCCAGCTTGGCGATAATTTTTATGCTGTCGCATTTATGGCTGTCGAGTACCTGACGGATATCCAGAATATCGCGTGCGCATCGGACAAAGGAAGCCGCGATAAAATCATATCCATTTTCAATACCAAACAGAATGTCAGCTTCATCCTGTGCACTAAGATACGGCATTGAAAGGGTTACACCCGGCACATTCACACTTTTATGGTTGGAAATAGGTCCGCCGTGCACTACCTTACAATGTATTTCGTCACCTGCTACATCCATGACACAAAGCTCTATGAGGCCGTCGTCCAACAAAAGCTTTGTTCCCGGCGTAACATCAGAGGGCAAATTCTGGTGAGTCACGGAGGCAATCTGTGCGGTACCCAACAGGTCGCGCGTTGTCAGGGTGAAGGTATTGCCATCCACAAGAGTGACTTTACCGCCTTCAAAATCGCGCAGCCTTATTTCGGGCCCTTTTGTATCCAGCAGTGCGGCTATAGGCAGATTCAATTCTTCACGGACTTGCTTCAGGGCTTTAAGCCGCGCCAAATGTTCACTGTGAGTACCGTGAGAAAAGTTAAACCTCGCCACATTCATACCAGAAAGAGCCATCCTGCGTAGAACGTCCCCCTGATCGGTCGCGGGGCCTAATGTACATATAATTTTGGTTTTTCTCATAAATTTACCCCTTTTTATTCTAAGGCAGGACCTAAGAA
>DATMYZ010000327.1:0-2177 GCA_035560675.1 Clostridia bacterium | reverse complement strand
CCCTTGCAGATTTAAATATATCGCTTGCATTAGATAATCTCCAAGGGTTATTTATCGCTATATTCCGGTGCGTTGACACAGGCATCTATAAACTCAATTAGCTGGTTAATGCCAAAAACCGGCACACCAGCAGCCTTTTGAATCAGTGATGCAAACGGTGCGTAGTTGGGGCATTCCAATAAAATGGCGCCGGTATCAGGGTACTCCGCCATATGCCGCTGAGTTAGCTCCAGTACGCTGGCTTTCAGTTTTTCCACGTCACCCTCGAGAAAATCGCCAATAATCAGCTTTGAGAACTCAGAGCTCTCCGTCAGGCCGGAAACGCAGACAGGTATATCCTTTGAGGACCAGCCCGACTGGTTAAAATATTCCTCGGTCATCAGTTTAGGGTTTATTGTTAGAATGGCTATTTTGCGTCTGCGGTTGAGCATGGTGTGTACCATGGGTGCCATCAGTAGGGTAGAGGTAAACACCGGAATGTTGACAGCGTCGGACAGCTGTCGTTGAAAACCGCTTAAAAAGCTACAACTTGTGGTAATGGCTTTGCAGCCCTCCTGCTCAAGGCTCTGCGCCGCTCGGATAAAGGGCATCAGCAGCCGCTCCTGGGCATTGTAGATATTGAGGTTTGCGCCCTCCACATTTTGTACAATGCGATAGCGCACCGGAATTTTAAAGGTTCTCGCATTTCCAATATCACCCAAAAGCCGCGGAAAAACGGTGGGCATCATCAAAATGCCGATATCCTGACCATAGTTGGTATAGCCGCCTTTGATATTCATTTACAACTCTCCTTCAGGCTTCGCGTTCTTTATGGGTAAAATAACACAACGCCTAGCAGTAGTCAAACTGTGGTCGTTAAATTTATACACTTTGAGTTGTTTTGTGATAAAACATCTACACTATGTCCATCCGTTCAGTAGGCAAAGAAATCGTGAAACAGCAGCGTGACCGACATGTAGATTCTCGCATAATAGTTCTCAAGGTTCAGGCTGCTTAGCTCCGATATTTTGTCTAGACGCTTGAGCAATGTATGCCTGTGGATGAAAAGATATTTTGCGGTGCGCGAGACGTTGCAGCTTTCGGCTAGATAGATACGCAGGGTGTGCACATAGTTGGTGCTGTTGATGCGGTCATAGTTTAAAAGCACCTGCAGTGCCTGGTTTTCAAGCACGACAGAGCGGTCGTTTTGGTGCAGCGCCCCAAACATTTTTAAAAAAGTGATGTTCTCATAGGTGCAAACGCCTCTTCGGGCCTTGATGGATTTAAGGACATCGATGGCAGATACGGCGTGATGCAATGCCTGTGCAAACTGATCGGCGGCATTCAGCTTATCGATACCGATGTAATAGCTGAGACCCTGTTGTTCAGACAAGTGGGTCAGTTTGATGTTCAGTTCATAAAAAAGCGACTGGCAAGCATAATCTTTGGGAAAGGTCAGCAAAAAAACCGCATTACCGCTATCAAGGTTTTTAGCATGGCACAGGTTGGCGTCTGTCATCAGAAAGGAGCGTATCCTACTAAAGCAACTGTCCCATTCTTGCGCGTTGTTTGGGGAATAATTAATGGCTTTTACGAGCAGCAAATAAGCCGCATTACCATTTTTGTCACAGAACAGCTCGTTAGAGGATACGCTTGCAATATGCCCCAGGAAGGCATAGGCATCCTTTTGCAGGTCCCCAGAAAGTCCACCGCCCGATTTACTCTTGTTAATTTTTCGAATCAGCACCCGCAGAATTTCTGAAAAGGTCAGTTCCTTGGGGAATTCCAGAACAGGAAAGCCATAGCTGTCGGCCTGCTCAAGAATGTATCGTGGAATGGCGTCGATGTAATATCCTGGTTGTATGGCGAGTCCGCTGACACCACGGTTTTTTAAGCGCATGATCAAATCCGCATGCCGCTCTTGCAGATTGAGATTATAACCTGTAGTCACCAGCAACTCTCCACGCTGAATCGAGTCGGGTGAATCGAGAATTTCCATGACGTTAACCCAGGTGATTTCATTGGTCATGCCGTTTTGACCGGCCATAATCCTGACGTTGTTCAGCAGCCCCTGCTCGATAATATCTTTCACCAGCAAACCCATGCGTAACACCCTCTCTGTAAAAAATGCAGCATTTACGTTTACAACTTGCATTATATCATGATTAATCTTTGCCGTCACGTAAAAAATCGACAAG
>DATMYZ010000326.1:0-3355 GCA_035560675.1 Clostridia bacterium | reverse complement strand
CTATTGATGATATAGCATTTCAGACCAACATTCTTTCATTGAATGCAGCGGTAGAAGCAGCACGCGCCGGAGAGGCCGGCAAAGGGTTTGCGGTAGTTGCTGATGAGGTGCGCAATCTGGCAGGGAAAAGCGCTGAAGCGGCCAAAAATACCACAAGCCTAATTCAAACAACGTTAGCCGCCATTAAAAACGGGGACCAGATGGTTACTGAAACCGAAAAATCGTTGCAGCAAATTGCTCAAAAGGCAAAATCAGTCGCCCAATTGGTACAGCAGATTGCCGAAGCCTCGGAGCAGCAGGCAAAATCTATTGAACAGATTAATGTGGGCGTTAATCAGATATCAAGCGTGATCCAGACTAATTCGGCTACAGCTGAGGAAAGCGCCGCTTCAAGCGAAGAACTGTCTGCACAGGCCGTAACTCTGCAGACGTTGATAACAAAGTTTAAGCTAAAGGGCAGTATTGGCGCCGAGCCCTTACAGACTGTCGGCGATGCAAAATATTTTTGATTTCCGGCTGGGCCATTTGAAATGGAGCACGATATGAAATTTGTGTTTGAGACATGTAAATCGGTTTTGCAGGTTTTCGAATCGCTCCCGACAGAAGAAATCCAACACATGAGGCGGGTCGGCCTTTTAGTGGGGTTATTTACACAGCAACTTGCTAACGCAAAATTTTTTGATAGCCATAGTGAGGCGTATAAACTATTTGGTGAGGCGGCGACCTACCACGATATCGGTAAAGCATGGGTGCCAAAAGAGATTTTAATCAAGCCCGGTAGGCTTACTGATCAGGAGCGGCAAATTATGTGTGAGCATCCCAAATTTTCGATCCATCTTTTTAACAGGGTGGAGGATAACTACCTCACAGGCATTTCAGGTCAGACGCTTCTACTTGCGCGGGACTGCGCCCTGTACCACCATGAGTGGTGGAACGGCGACGGCTATCCCTATAAAAAGGCGTATAATCAAATTCCGCTAATAGCACGTATTGCGGCAATTTGCGATTCCTACGATGCCATGACCAGCAACCGCGTCTATCGTGTTGCACATAGCCATGATTTTGCCTGCCGGGAACTCAAACGTTGTGCCGGCACTCAGTTCCAGCCCGGACTTATTCTGCAATTCTTATTAAGCCGTATCAGTCTCGCCGACGTTACCCACTTAAAGACGGTGGGATTTTAATGAGAGCTGCGACTGTGGTGCAAAACCGCATTAGGCACTATGAAGTACAAGGAGAATCAGAGCCTGATGGCAACTTAACAACGACCAACGATTATGGAGCTATAATGGAACATAAAATTCAGTTTTCCGCAAATAGCCCCCTGTTTTATAATCTGTTTCAAAACAGTCGTATAGGGCAAATTATTTTAGACTCTCAAAATCGTATTGCCTTTGCCAACCAGCGAATGCTGGAACTATTCGGCGCAATAGAGCCAAATGTTCTTGGTAAATCCTTTGGCGATGCTTTTCATTGTGTCGACTATGAGGGGCGATGTCCAGGATGTGTAAAGGCCGACGACAAGCGCTGTAATCTGGTTCATGCTGCAAATCTGATTAAACAGGGCGTTATAAGCGACAACACCGCTATAGCCTATTCCTTTTTCAGAGAGCAGCGTATCTGCCAAAAATGGTTTCAGGTCAGTGGCCGCATTTTTGCCTATGAAGGTAAAGAATTTCTTCAACTATCTTTTTGCGATATCACTCATTTGCAGCAGAGAGAAAAACATTTAAAAGCCCTTTTGCTTCTGGATAAAACAACGGGTACACTTAATAAATACGGACTGGTTAAGGCTGTTAAAAGACGTATCAAAATCGGGACAATGGTCAAAAAATACAGTCTGTGCATGCTGGATTTTGACAACTTTAAGCAACTTAACGATAAGTATGGGCATTTATTTGGAGACCATGTTTTAGAAAAATTTTCTGATATTGCCCATCGCCACCTTCATAAAGGGGACATACTGGGGCGCTATGGTGGAGAAGAATTTATTTTTGTTTTTAATGGCGCCGACGAACAACAGTCATTGGAGGTGCTCACAAAAATTCAAAACGAATTAGCCATGTTTTATGTTAAAACGGCCAGGATTCCAGTAACTTTCAGCGCTGGAATTGTCACTGTGGACAGCGATACGCTACCGTCTTATAAGGGACTGGTGGAACAGGCAGACCAACTGCTGTATAAAGCAAAGCAGCTCGGCCGCACCCGTGCAATAAGTAGGCTGGGCGAGTGGTTGCTTTTAAACCCGAAATCAATATTGTGAACAAGACCAATTTAATAGAGGCTGCCTGCCGCATTAATGCGGTAGGCAGTCCTTTTTGATAAGTGGTGTTAAATTCACCTCTCCTGCTGTCACGCAGAGCCGTCCTCTACAAGCTACAAGCAACTTGCCAACTTTTTAGGGCAAATGACATTTGCCAATGGGCGACATTAAAAGGAGGTGAGTACCAGTCGGCAACCCACCTCTTACCTGCTTAAAAAGTATCTGGAATAACTGAAAATCAGGCAGTGATGAAGTACCCGAGCTGAGCGCTTTGTCAACTTGATAGGCCTTAAATAATATTCTGCGGAGCCTACTTGCCGGAGGCCGTAAAAGCGCAGATACCATCTGCTGTTTTTTTAGCCTCATACATGGCCTGATCAGCGTTAACAAAAAGGCGAGCCGAAGTTATGGAATGGGAATACGTTGCCAGTCCAAAGCTAGCGGTCAGCTTCAGTTCTGGATAGTCGTCAAAAGTTAAAGCGCTTAGTTGTTGCTGAAGCTCTATGCAGGTCGCTATAGCCGCATCCATATTTGCGTCATGAAACAACAAGCAAAATTCATCTCCGCCATAGCGGTATACACTTGCCTGTGCGCTGTTTTCTTTGAGGACTGATGCAAAAGCAACTAGATAAGAATCTCCGGTATGGTGCCCAAGACAGTCATTGATACCTTTAAACTTGTCTATATCTACGACCGCGAGAATGCAGTTGGTGTCAGATGGGTTAGCGTCGATATCTCGCATGGCGTCATGCAGCGCTTTGCGGCTGAATACGCCAGTTAGCTCGTCGGTAAGCAGCCTTTCTTGCAGCAATTGCCGCTCCAGTTCCTTTTGGATGCTGGCGTCGTTCTTGTCGATTTCATATCGAATTGCAATGATAGAAACCAGTGAAGAAGCGGTCAGAATAAACAGCGCAATCAAGAAATTCATAGATTCTTTTGTACTGCTGAAAATGCTGAGCTTATCCGGATCCCAGCGGATAAAAAACTCTGAAATTAGGGTCGCTGATATGCCTGTTAGCGCCGTTGCACAGGTAACATAGTAGTTGGCATAGATCGTTGTTAGCATAACCGCGATAGCAAACAAATAATAGG
>DATMYZ010000325.1:0-14551 GCA_035560675.1 Clostridia bacterium | reverse complement strand
ACATTGAACTGAGGGGGAGCCTGCTACGGCTCCCGCTGGGTTTTAAGGAGCGTCCGGCGCTTTTGCCGCGCGCAAAAGGGTTTTGAGGAGGCTGCCTGTGGAGAGCAACGATAGGGTTCAGGGTGTTGTAAACGACGTGGTTTACCACTCGGAGGAGAGCGGCTTCACCGTGCTGGAGCTCTTGGTCGGGGATGAGACCGTTACGGTAACCGGGCAGGCGGTCGGGGTGAGCCGGGGCGAAGAGGTCATTGCGATAGGGCGGTTTGTCATGCACCCCAACTATGGCAGACAGCTCAAGGCCGATGCCTTTGAGCATGTCATGCCCGCTACGGCAGCGGCGGTTTTACGCTATCTTTCAGGCGGGGCGATTAAGGGCATAGGCCCGGTGATGGCCTCGCGCATTGTGGCAAAGTTCGGTGACAAAACACTGGATATTATGGAAAGGGAACCGGCCAGACTCGCGCAGGTGCGGGGCGTTTCGCCGCAAAAGGCCGAGAGCATCGGGCAGGAATATACCCGACTGCTGGGCATGCGCGCCGTCATGGCGTTTTTATCGGCGCATGGCATTGACCCGACGTCGGCGGTGGCAATGTGGAAAAAGTGGGGCGCGATGGCGCGCGACCGCATCAACGCCGACCCGTTCTGTCTATGCGACAGAGACGTCGGCGTTCCGTTTGATAAAGCGGACGCCATTGCCGCCACGCTGGGCGTGGGCGAGACTGACGGCTGCCGCGTGCGCGGAGGGCTTTTGCATGTGCTGGCCCACAACCTGAATAACGGACATGCCTGTCTGCCCATCCACAAGCTGGTGGAGGCGTGCTGCAGGCTGCTGAACATCGGCTCTGAGCCGGTTGAGATTGGCGCGGACGAGCTTTGTGAGCGCGGCGAGGCCATCAGCGAAGAGCTGTACGGTGTGCGCTATCTCTACCTGCCCGACCAGTTTTTTGCCGAAGTCTACGTGGCGGAGCGTCTGGGAATAATGATGCGTTTTCCGGCGCAGGACGCCGCCGTGACGCAGCCCGAGTTGGCGGCTCTGGAGCAGGAGCTGGGCATCAGCTATGCCGAGCAGCAGCGCTGGGCTATTTTTTCGGCGGCGGATCACCCGATAATGATTCTTACCGGCGGCCCCGGCACCGGTAAAACCACAACGTTAAACGGCATTATTACACTGTTTGAGCGCCGCGCCATGAAGGTGGCGCTCGCTGCTCCCACCGGGCGCGCGGCTAAGCGCCTTTCAGAGGTGACCGGCCGCGAGGCCAAGACCATTCACCGGCTGCTCGAGGTCGATTTTGGCACCCGCGAGCGGGGCGATTTGCAGTTTAAGCGCAACGAGCGCAATCCACTGCCATTCGACGCCGTGGTGGTGGACGAGATGTCAATGGTGGATGCGGCGCTGTTTTCATCGCTGCTAAAGGCAGTGCGCACCACGTCGCGCCTGATTCTCGTCGGAGACCCTGACCAGTTGCCCTCAGTTGGGGCGGGCAACGTGCTGCGCGACCTCATCGACAGCGAGGCGGTGGCCTGTGTGCACCTCAGCGAGGTGTTCCGTCAGGCAGCCAATAGCCTGATTATTACATCGGCGCATGATATTGTCTCCGGCCGTATGCCCACGTTAAACCGCAACGACGCTGACTTTTTCTTTTTGCCCAGCGCCTCGCAGGAGCAGGCGGCCTTTACCGTCGCCGACCTTTGCGCGCGCAGGCTACCCAAGGCCTACGGCTATTCACCGGTGCGCGATATTCAGGTAATAGCGCCGACCAAGCAGGGCGCGGCAGGCACGGCGGAATTAAACCGCCTGTTGCAGGAGGCGCTCAATCCCCCCGACAGGAGCAAAGTGGAGCATAAGGCGGGCAACCTGCTGCTGCGCGAGGGCGACAAGGTGATGCAGACCCGCAATAACTATGATATTGAGTGGGAACGCCCCGACGGCGAACAGGGTCTGGGCGTGTTTAACGGCGATATCGGCACGGTTGAGATGATTGATAAGCCGAGCCGTTCGGTGATTATCGCGTTTGACGATCGCCGCGCGGAATACGCCTTTGACATGCTGGGCGAGCTGGATTTAGCCTATGCCATCACGGTGCATAAAAGCCAGGGCAACGAGTTTGACGCGGTGATTATGCCGCTGCTGGGGCGGCACAAAAAGCTGCATTACCGCAATTTGCTCTATACGGCGGTGACCCGTGCCAGAAAGCTGCTGATTTTAGTCGGACATGCCGACACGGTGGCGGCAATGGTCGAAAATAACCGCAAGACGCTTCGCTATACCAATTTGGCGCTGCGGATTAGGCTGCAGCTTGGTATGTAAAATAAATTACTTTTGGTATAATTAATGCCCCACATAACGTTTTGGTACGCACGGCGACCTCATTGCAGCAGTGTTCTTTTTGCTAAATCCTCAATTATATTGTTGCTTTCTTCATGGCAGAACGTTGGTATGCAGGTGATGTTTAGAAAGGTGTATGATGATGAAAACGGGTACGATTTATTGTGTCTTCCAAAAAGCACCCTATCCGGCCGTCATATCTGCCATTTCGCTGGGGCTGTTTGGCATTGTTTATGGCCTTGATCTGCTCACGGCAATGGAACCGCATTATTTTAGCGGCTTAATTTTTGCGGTGCCCTTTGCTTGCTTTGCGGTTGTAACGTACCTGACCTATAAAGAGGAGCTCAAGGAGCTTAGCTCTTTAATTATAACGAGTGTTTTAATCGGCATTCTGAGCTGGGCCATGTTTCTGGCGTTTATAGGCCCGGTTTTTGATGCGGCGATGACCATTACAACCGACGACACCAAATATGAACGCGCTCTAAGGCTGTCCAGCTTTTCATACGCTTTGCTTGAAAACAGCTTTCCCGAAAAAATACCCGACGATGCTCAGGACGTTTATTTTAGCTATCAACCTGCCTTTTTGCAGGGGGGAGAGAATCTGGCGCTTAAGTTTAAAACCGATGCGGACACCATTGACCATTATATAGAAGAATTTTCAGAAAAGGCGGAGTGGATTGGCAAAAACAGAGACAGTCAGGCCAGCCAGCATGGCGTATTCACCGGAACATTGGATATTTTTAACTATGCCGCTTCCGGCCTGCCTTATGACTTAACCATTTATGTTCTTATGAGCAGACCGTATCAACCCGGTGATTGGAACCACGGCGTTCTGAGCCTAGTCGCCATTAGCGAAAAGGCTGATGAAATTTTATTTTTGGCAAGCAGGTGGTAAGTCACGGCGCAGGCCGCGCCAAAACGACAGCAGGGAGGGACGGTATGAAAACGGGTAAAAAAACAGGTGTGAGCAGGCCGATGGCGGTGGTGGCGCTGGTGATTGTTGCGGCGGCAGTGTTTAGTGCGATTTTTTATCAGCGGCATATCAAGAGCCACATCACCGAGCGGGCCGTTTATACCATCCGGACGAATGCTGAGCGCGAGATGCAGGCCACCGATCTGATGGTTGAATCACAGTACCGAATTCTGGAGATGTATGCCGGGCTGTATACCGACCAGCCGGGCACCGCAAAGAATATGCGCAGCAATATTTTGGCACAGATGGAGGTTATGCGCGGCGCTTCCGATTTTTATATTGTGGGCATCGCCACACCCGGCGGGGCGGCGCTGACCAGCATGGGCGACACGGCCAATATAATCGACGAGGTTTTTTTTCTTCACAGCATGGCGGGCGACCGCAGCATAACGTTTGTTAAAGGCGACGGTATTGACGCTCAGCGCCATTTTTGCCTGTCGGTACCCATAGTTGAAAACGGCAGCGTGCTGGGGGTTGTGTTTGGTCTTTGCAAAGAGTCGGTGATACAGCGTCTGATTACTCCGGCGGATTATGGTGGCAGCGGCTACGCGTTTTTCTGCGATGTCCAAGGGGCGCTGCTGCTGGGTAGTGACAGCGGTATTATGTTTGGAGACAACCGGCAGGGAGCTAACGTTTTTGAGGCGCTCTCCCGCGTCAAAATTGCCGGGGCCCGCTCTGCGGCGCAGATAGAGGGCGATATCCGGCAAGGGAAAACCGGCGTCTTTGCGCTGGAACTGCCTGATGGCAACTGTTATGTGGCTTACCAGCCCTCGGTGATAAACGGCTGGGCACTATTTAACGTGCTGCCCAGTGCCGATATTTCGGCCGAAATTTCTGAAAGCACACGCAGCATGTGGCTGATGCTGCTTGTGATGCTGCTGTTTTTGGTGCTTGCGGCAACACTGCTGCTGATGATTGGACACTATAACAACACCATGCTGAAAAAGAGCCGCGAACAGCTGCTGCGCAGCGAACAGCAGGCGCGACTGCAACAGGATAAGCTGTCGTTTGCGCTGGGGCGGTCTTCCACCCGTGTGTGGGAATATGACATCGCCAACCGCCGTATTTCTCAGGACACCCAGAACACCGACCGCGTAATCGAGAATGTGCCCGACAGCGTGGCATCGTCTGGACGGGTACACCCTGACGACGTGCCGGGCTATCTGGCCATGTATGAGCAGGTGCGCGGCGGCGAGCCTTATGTCGCGGCCGAGATGCGGCTGCGTCAGGCCGACGGCAGCTATATCTGGAACCGTATCGAATACACCACCTTTTTGGACGAAGCGCAAAGGCCCTTTCGGGCGATTGGGGTCGCGAACGATATTTCAGCCCAGAAGGGGGCCGAAAAGCGCTACCGTGACGAGGTGGCATTCAGGCAGCTTGCCGGGCCGGATACGCTCATTTCGTTTTGCATCAACTGCACCACCGACACCGTTGAGGATGCCATCAGCTATGACGACCGACTGGACTGGCTGACTAAAATACGGTCGTTTAACGAGATAGCCCGCCGCGCCTCAGAGACAATTGTCAGCGCCCACGAGCGGGCGCGTATGCTTGCCGAGCTGAACACCGCCACCATGCTTGAGCGCTTTGCCGCGGGGCAAACCAGCTATAAGGTGGAATACCGCCGCGATTTGCGCAATGGCGAAAACGACCTGCACTGGGTATCCTGCTCAGCCAACCTGATACACAGCCCTACCTCGGACGACGTGCTGGGCTTTGTTTATACGCGCGATATCACCCGACGCAAGCTGCTTGAGATGCTGTCGAGCAGCACCGTACTTTTGGACTATGAATACGTCTCGTGTCTGGATCTCAACACTGATTTTATCTACTCCGTGCGTATCAGCAGCGAGACGCACAATAAACCGGTCATCGAGTCCGAGCGCTTTACCGACCGGTTAAGGCGGCTGGCGTCGGGCGAGCTGCGCATGACACCCGAGCAGATGGAGGCGCTTTCCTGTGCTTCTCTCGCCAAACGTCTTGAAGAGGTGCCCAGCGATTCGATGTTTTTTGAGGCCTTGCTGCCCGACGGCCGTATGGCCCACAAAAAGTTGCACTACACCTACCTCGATCGCGAGGAGGGCCTGGTGCTGATTACCCGCAGTGACGTTACCGACGTTTACAATGAGGAACAGAAAAAGAACGCGCTGCTGCGGCGCGCGCTGGAGTCGGCCGAGCGGGCAAGCCGCGCCAGAGGCGATTTTCTGGCGCATATGTCGCACGAGATACGCACGCCGCTAAACGGTATTCGCGGTATGCTCGATATCATCAAAGAAAACCCCGACGAAAATCTGCCGCTTTATCTGGATAAGGCCATTATTTCGGCTAAGCATCTGACGGGGCTTATCAACGATATTCTGGATATGTCTAAAATAGACAGCGGCAAGATGGAGCTTGACGAGGCGTGGATGAGCACCAGCGAGTTTGTCACTTATATTGATGCCATCATTGCGCCGCAGGCTGAAGAAAAAGGGCTGACCTTTACATCGCGCTTTAACTGGGATGGCTGCGAGCGCATTTATACCGACGGCAACCGACTCAAGCAAATTTGCATCAATCTGCTGTCAAACGCGGTTAAATACACCTCAGGCGGCGGGCGGGTCGGCTTTTCGGTCACCGCGCTGCGCATGGCGGAGGATTTAATTTCGCTCTCGGTTTTGGCATCAGATGACGGCATTGGCATGTCGCCAGGCTTTTTGGCCGACGCCTTTGAGCCGTTTACACAGGCGGATAAATCTTTTGCCAAAACAGGCACCGGGCTGGGTCTGGCAATTACCAAGCGCTTAGTCGAGTTGATGAAAGGCGAACTGACGGTGCGTAGCGCGCCGGGGGCGGGTACTCAGATCGGTTTTACGGTGACGGTGCGCGGCAAGCGCCACGGAGAAACGGCGGAGAACGGCTCGGGCTATATCGGCGGTACGCTGGTGGGGCGCCATGCGCTGGTGGCCGACGACCATCGAATCAACCGATTGATTGCCCAAAGACAGCTTGAGGCTGCCGGCCTGTCGGTGACCACCGCTGAAAATGGCGAGCAGGCGCTCTCGCTGTTTGAAAGCGCGCCGGAAGGATATTACGACATTATTTTTATGGATATTATGATGCCGGTGATGGACGGCCTGACTGCCGCCCAGTTGTTGCGGGCATTGCCGCGAAGCGACGCCAAGACGGTGCGCATTGTGGCGATGACCGCGAACGCCTTCACCGAGGACATTCACAAATCGCTGGAGCACGGCATGAATTATCACCTGTCGAAGCCGTTTGACCGCGAGCAGCTACGCCGTATTTTGCGGCAGGTTTTTGGTGGGGGATAGGGGCGCAGGGTAAGGCTTGTCAGGAAAAATTTTACTTTGGCGACTAACCACCAAAAAACGCGCGCAAAATCTGCAATGATGTGGTATGATTAAGTGTGATCATATACCGCTAAGCGGATATGCGTTCTTTTTGAAAGGTGGAAATATACTTATGGCTTCTAACGATATCGGAATCGACCTCGGTACCGCGACCGTTATTATTTATGATATGCAAAAGGGGCTGCTCCTGAAGGAGCCCTCGGTGGTGGCGATGGACAGCCGCACCGGCGATATTATTGCGGCGGGCGAGGACGCCTACCGTATGCTGGGGCGCACCCCGGACAGGATTCGCGCCGCCATGCCGCTTTCTGACGGCGTCATCTCCGACTTTGATATGACAAAGGCGATGATTACGCATTTTATCCGCAAAATTTACCCCAACAACCTCATTAAGCCTCGGGTGGTCATCTGCGTGCCCAGCGGTGTGACCGAGGTAGAGGCCAACGCCGTCGTTTCGGCGGCTATCGCTTCCGGCGCGAGAAAGGTCTTCCTCATCGAAGAGCCGGTTGCCGCGGCTATCGGCGCGGGCATCGACATCTCAAAGCCGGAGGGCAATATTATTCTGGATATCGGCGGCGGCACCAGCGACATTGCGGTGCTCAGTCTCAACGGCGTCGTGTGCAAAACCTCGGTGCGCATGGCGGGGCGCAAGTTCGACGAGGCCATTGTCAAATATGTTCGCCGAAACTATGGGTTGCTCATCGGCGAGCGCATGGCCGAACGCGCCAAAATTGCTTGCGGCAGCGTGTGCTTTAACCCCGACGAGGACTGTGAAATCGCCATCAAGGGCCGTAATTTGAGCACCGGCCTACCTGGCCAGATGACGATTACGCGCGGACAGCTTTGCGAGGCGCTGACCGAGTGCATGGAGCTGATTATCTCCGCTGTGCGCCGCATCTTAGAGAGCACCCCGCCCGAGCTTTCGGCCGATATTTACCGCAACGGTCTCACGCTGACTGGCGGCGGCGCGCTGCTGCACGGCATAGACCGCCTGCTGGCCGAGAGCACCCATCTGGAGGTGCATATTGCGCCTAACCCCACCGAATGTGTCGCCAAGGGCACGGCAGCCGCGTTCGTGGTGGTGGACAGCCTTGCCGACGGCTTTATGAAAAGCGCCACCTATCTGCACTGATATCTCTTACTTGAAATAGGGCTTTTTTGATAGCCTGCCTTCGTCTTCCGTCCTGCATCATAAAAATATCCTCGCCACTACAAGAGCGCTTTTAAAGCTAATCGGCTAAAATCAGGAGGAAATAGAAATGAAGCTGGAGCTTGCCGAGTTTTTAAGAGACTTTGAGGCTATGGCCGACATTGGCAAAACGCCCGAGGGCGGCTGCGAGCGCCTGTCGTTAAGCGACGAGGACATGCAGGCGCGCCAGACGCTGACCCAAATGCTTTTAAAAGAGGGCCTTGCGGTGGAGGTGGATTCCACCGGTGCTATCTGGGCACGTCTGGAGGGCGATCTGCCCAATCTGCCCGCGGTGCTGGTCGGTTCGCATATCGACACCGTGCGCAACGGTGGAAAATATGACGGACTGCTAGGCGTTATGCTGGGCTTTCAGGCCCTGCGGCAGATGAAGCGCAGCGGCGCAAAGCACAAACGTGCTATTGAGCTGGTGGTGTTCCCGACGGAGGAATCGGCCCGCTTTAACTACCCCACGGTGGGCAGCAAGCTTTTAGCCGGGCGCATCGAGCCCGAGAAGCTTAAAGAGATGGTGGACAAGGACGGCGTTTCGCTTTATGAAGCGCTTATTAGCCGCGGATTTGACCCGGCGCACCCCGAGGCGGGGCAGAAGCGCCTAAAAAGTGCCGCCTCGTTTTTTGAACTGCACATTGAGCAGGGCCCCGTGCTTGAAAACAGCGATCTGTCCATTGGCGTGGTTTCAGCTATTGCCGCCCCAACTCGTCTGGCGGTGGAGATTAGAGGGGAATATGCCCATTCTGGCGCGTGCCCCATGTTTCTGCGCCGCAACGCGCTGACCGCTTCGGCAGAATTTATACTGGCGGTAGAGCGTATTGGCATTGCAGAAGCGGTGAACCAGTCGGTGGCGGCGGTGACGCTCTGCGAGCTGGTGCAGGGCTCGATGAATGTGGTGCCGGGACATGTCAAAATGGCGGTGGATATCCGCGGCATTCACACGGACAGCATCAACCGCTGTGTGCTGGGGGTCGAGCGGCATTTGAGATCGATTGCCGACCTGCGTGGCGTGCGGTGCATTTCTCAGGTGATCAGCAGTGAGGTGCCGGTGCCGATGAGTGACCGCATGATCTGCCTCATCCGCAGAGCCTGCGGCGAATGCCATATCAAATATAAGGTGATGCCCAGCGGCGCGGGCCACGATGCCATGAACGTCGCCTCGGTTATCGACGCGGGCATGATTTTCATTCCCTGTAAGGACGGCGTCAGCCATAACCCCGCCGAGGCGGTGGCAAATGAGCATATTGCGAACGGCTTTGCGGTGCTTTATACAGCGCTGCTTGAAGAGGCCAACCGCAAATAGCTTTCTTTTTTGTTCCGGAGATGTCGAAAAAGAAAGCTTTGGGGCGAGGTCTTTTTGTTTATTGACGCTGGCGAGGGCGGCAGGGGCGCTTTTGTGTGCACCGCATGATGCTTTGGGTGAATAAAGCGTTTGCAGGATGTTGTTGGGCATCTTGCAAGCCTTTGCGTAAGCTTGCCCTGAAATTTTGAATTCGTGCGTTGTGTAGCGCAGGCCCCATGCTTGCCAGGGTGCAGCTCATATACCCATGTAAATAACAGATGGTGCGGCGCACCTTCGATTGACGTTAAAAAGTTGCCCGAAGGTCTATTTGATATGAGAGATTCATACTAAAAATCAGGTGTTTTCTGATCTGCCGCAGGGGTGCCGTTAAATGACATTTATTGGTAATGAATTCATGTAGCTTTCACAAAAATTACCAATTTGTGTTAATTCTGTTGAAAATTGAGAATGTCTTTGTTATACTTGTTACCGTGCGGTAATATTAACCATTTTTGCTCCGGGAGATGGAAAACAATGAAGCATTCCACGCTGCAAAAGCTCAACTATATTCTGCTGTGTCTGCTGGCGGCAGGCTTTGCAATGGTGCTTATGGGCGTGTTTAATGGCGGCGACCGTCTTAATTACAGCGAATTTGCTGGCGCTGAAAGATCGCTGAGCGGCTGGACGCTTGCGGCGGACGGCACTGCACAGCAGCCGTTTTTGCTACCCCAAAGCATTGAAACCACCGCGGGGGTTACGTTGGTGACCCAGCTGGATGATTTAAGCATCCGTCAGGGACTGGTCAATTTGCTGCACTGCAAAACCGGTCCGGGCCGCATAATAGTCCGCGTGGGCGACAAGATCGTTTACAGCTGCTCTAATACCGTTGTCGGGCTTTTTGCAATGGCGGACATCGACCGCGACCATTATATTCCGATAACGGCCCAAGATTATGGCCAGCCCATCAGCATTTCGCTGTTGCCGCAGGGCGACTGCGGCACGGTGGCGCTGCGTTCGGCCCTGCTGACCACCAAGGCCGGGGCGCTGATGGTGGCAACACTACAAAACCTTGGGGGCATCTGCCTCGATTTTGCCATCATGGTCGTCGGTCTGATGATGGTGTTGGCCTATTGCGTTATGCTGCGCTACGCCCCACACCCGCCTATGCTGTGGCTGGGGTTGTTTTTGTCTTCCTATGCCGTCTGGAATAACGCCTATACCAACACCCTGCTGGTGCTGTTTGCCGACCGGCGCCTCTGCTATATGCTTTTGTATATTCTGATTGGCCTGCTTGGCGTGCTTTGGCTGCTGTTCTCTCTTTATCTGAACAAAAAGCGACATGCAATGCTATTCAATTCTTTAATTTTGATTGTGCTGCTTAACACGGCTGCCGCTTATTTGGCCTATACGCTTCTTTCGGCGGATATGAACCAGAACTTTTTGCTGCTAGATGTTACCGTGGCGGTTGCCGTTGCGGTGAGTTTGGGCGCACTGCTGGCTGATTATTGTCAATATCGGGATATTGGCCGCCATGTGGCGCTGGGTATGGCAGGGGCTGCTGTCTGCGCGGCTGTCGCTGTGATGAACGCTTTTTTGGGCAAGGGCACTTACACCGATTTTGTGCTGGATGTTGGTATTCTGTTTTTCACCGCCTGCTTTACCATTGGGCTGGTGGTCAGCGGCATTGATGCGCTGGTGCTTAAAAGCAGGCTGCACACACTGGAGCTGGCCGCCTATAGAGATCAGCTGACGGGCTGCGAAAACCGACGCGCCTTTGACCAGAAGCTGGAAACCTACCGCAAGGCGGACAACTGCTGCAACATTTCCGGTCTGGCCATGGCGATGTTTGATTCCAACAACCTGAAGATTGTCAACGATACTTATGGGCATGCGCGGGGTGACCGGCTGATTATTGACACCGCCTCAGCGCTGCGGCGTTATCTGGGCAAATTCGGCACCGTTTACCGCATTGGCGGCGACGAGTTTGTGGTGGTGTGCGACAATACCGACCGCTGTGCGTTGGGCGTGGCGCTGGAATCGTTTGATCGCGAGGTTAATGCCAGAGGCGAAGCGGATATCGACGTGTCGTGGGGGGTAGCCTATTATAAGCCGGAGATAGACCCCGACCCTGACAGCGTGCTGATGCGCGCCGAGCACCGCATGTATGAATACAAAAGGGGCTGCAAGCTGTGATGTCCCTCGCCTGTTGCGCCGGTAACCCATTAGGCAATGCCAGAATGTTATAGAAAGACCGGGTTCACGCGGCTGCGCAAACCCGGTTTTTGAATCGGCTTAAGCCGCCTGTCGCGACGAAACTCTGGTGCTCATGCACTATCGGATCAGATGATCTAATATGTCTGCCATCGAATCAAAGCTGCCGGAGGGGCTGTCCTTATCCGTCATAATCGTATAGGCCCATTGCTCCTGCAAAAAATTCTCCAGCCGCTCTTTTGCCGTGTCAATCTGCTTTTGCAGCCGGTCCAGCTCATGTCCCTGCTGAATTTCGGGCGTATCCTTCAGCGAATAGTTGACCGCCGCCACACTGACATCTAACCGGGATGTTTCACGCCGCTGCAAAACAATTTTATACTTTTCGTTTCGTCCCAGCTTGACCGAGAGGTATAAAACGGCATAAATCCCTACGGTCTGTTGGGACGGATTATAGTGCAGTGTTGCCTTTAAATTGCCGTATTGGGCGGTTAACGCGCGGTTGCCTTCTTCGACGGTTTCTTGAACCTTAAAGTTGTGTGCTTCAAAGAACTTTCTAAAATCGTGGCAGGCCAGCGCCAGCTCAAAGGTGGCCTTGTCGCGGATTTTTTCGCCCAGCTGCGCATCAATGTGGTTCAGCAGCTCTTTTTTGTCTTCAATCTCGATCAATAACGCCAGACTCATGCAATACCGCTCCTTTTGCTGTCGCTTTATTGGGGTTGTCCTGATGCAAATCTTGATGATGAACTGGTTTATATGGTAGCACGGACAAAGCGTATATTTAAGAATTTTTTGGGATAATTTGTAAGAGCCACAGACTAAATTTCCGTGCACAGCGGGCCGATAAGATTTTTATACGGTTTATACACCGACAATTGATGGTAATATATAGTTATCTTGATCACTGATCTCAACGCAACACAAAAAATTGGCGTGCCGCCGACGCAGTCGCCAAACTCTTATTGATAAACGGAGAATTAAAATGGAAAAAGATGTTGACCTCGAGAAAATAGCGGTGCTCATTGACGCAGATAATTCGCAGCTATCGAAACTTAAAGCCATACTGGATGAAATTTCCACCTATGGGCGTATCGTCGTCAAAAAAGCCTATGGCGACTGGAAAAACCCGATCTTAAAAAACTGGGAACCGGTGCTAAAGCAGTTAGCCATTAAGCCCGAACAGCAATTTGCCTATACAAAAGGAAAAAATGCCACCGACATCGCCTTGGTTATTGACGCTATGGATCTGTTATCTACCCAGATATATGATGCCTTTGCCGTGGTTTGCAGCGACGCCGACTATACGCCACTAGCGATCAGGTTGCGCGAATCGGGCGTTTATATTTTTGGGGCGGGAGAGAATAAGACGCCGCCGTCTTTTATAAACGCCTGCGATAATTTTATTAAAACTGAGCTGCTTGTCGATAACGATAAAGCGGCAGAAACAAGGCTGGAGGCGGCAAAAGAAAACGGCCCTGTGGTTGCGTTGCCTTTAGAGAATACGGCGGCGGATGACCTGAAGGGCATTCACAGATTACTGAAAATTGCCAGTGATAAATATGCCGACGACGACGGTTGGGTCAATGTTGCCGCGGCGGGACAATACATCAAGCGTGTCCGGCCGGACTTCGAGGCGCAGGCATTCGGCTTCCCAAAGCTGCCGGATTTATTAAAGGCTTTCCCCAAGCAATACGACATTAAAAAATATCAGGGCAAGGGCAAAGCCAATATTGTGGCGTATAAGATTAAATAGCCCTTGATTATGTATATTGGTTTCATTCCTGTCCATAAAATAGTGGTCTAAGATAACACAGGCGGGGGGCGGAACAGCGCAATGAGAAGGAACCGGGTTTTATCGTCTCTTTTGCTGCTGCGTCAGGGACTTGGGCGCGCACATATTGCGGTGTTTGCCGCCTCTGGAACGTTTTATCTGTTCTTGTCTCTGGTGCCGCTGGCTATTTTGTTCCTGTGCCTGCTGCCCTATACGTCGCTGACACAGGGCATGCTTTTGCAGCCGCTGCTTGATTTTGCGCCCGCACAGTTTCAGCAGTTGATCCACAATATTGTCGGGGAAGTGTATGCCGGTTCGCTGTCTGCGCTTTCTCTTTCGCTGGTGGCCGAGCTGTGGTCGGCTTCAAAATTCTTTGCCTGCCTTGCACAGGGCGTCGGCGAAATTTATGAGGGCTATCAGGAGCAGAGCTATTTTAAGCTGCGCCTGCATGGCGTTATCTATACCGCTCTTTTAATTCTGTTTGTTGTGCTTGATTTTTCGATTGTTGTCTTTGGCGAATATCTCGTGCACCTTCTGGGAAGTTACTTTCCATACTATGCGGGCTTCTGGGACACGCTTCTGCGGCTGCGGGGCTTTATTTTTATTGGCTATCTTACCTGTTATAACGCCCTGCTTTTCAAAACACTGCCGCGCACAAAGCTTTTGTTTCGGCAGCAGCTCCCCGGCGCGGCCTTTACGGCCATTGTGTGGTTTATCTTTTCAAAGCTTTATTCGCTGCTGATTGATCAGTTCCATATGTTCGGAATCTATGGCAACCTTACCATGATCATCATTTCGATGGTCTGGATTTACTACTCGATGTATATTCTGTTTCTTGGGGCTTATCTCAATGCGTTCTTGCGCCGTTATCAGCCCGGCTGGTGGCGAAAGTGGTTTTGACGCGGTACGCATACAGTGAAGGTGCCGCTAAAAGTATAAATCGCTTGGTATATTATACCTTGTAATCGGCTCATACGGATATAGAATGGCAAAAGGATCATTCGGCGAGGTCAGGTTTTCTATTCCCTTATTAAAGGGCTCGCGGTTAAGCATGTTGTTCACGACAGTCATTGTAGCCGCCGCCCGGCCTTTTCGATTCTGATATACGGTCATGGCAAGCTTGCCTTCAAGAAGGGCACGAACTGCTGGTTCGGTTGCGTCAATGCCAACAACGACTGTTTTTGCCGGATTCATTTTCAAATATTCCAGCGCTTCAATTGCGCCCAGCGCCATAGCATCATTGTTTGCGATGATGGCGTCAAATTTGACGCCCGACCTCAGAATCGGTATTAATTGTGCCATTGCCTCATTGCGTAAGAAATTGGCATAAATGGGATCGACAGCCGGGGTTGCCTTTACACCGTTGTTGGCCAGAGCCTGCAACGCAGCGGCTGTGCGTTCCTCAGTCAACGGCAACCCTGCTTTGCCTTTGATTAAAAT
>DATMYZ010000324.1:0-3383 GCA_035560675.1 Clostridia bacterium | reverse complement strand
ATATTCAATATTTAGCTTTGCCGTGGAATTTTTGTGTACCGCGGCTTTCCTTTTGCCGTTAAATCCGCAGCGATTCCCCGTGGGCATCTTCTATAGCTTCCGGCGGTTCGAGCATGCCGGCCTGCTCTTCGCAAACTTGCAATAGTTCCTGCATGGGGCGCGTCAGATACTTGCAGCTGTTAACCAGCATCTGCCCCCATGTGTAAAACGGTTTTCCGGGCAAAAAAGCCATCGCCAGTTCCGGCGCCCCCCGGAGAATCTGGTCGGCCGCCGTTTTTGGCAGCAGCGTATAGCCGCCCTCACTTCTAATGCAATCCAGATTGGTGCTAACGGCACCGAAAAACTTTTCCCGGCCGGGCTCGGCGTCGGCCTCTTTCATGCGTTCCCGGAATTCCGCTGTAAAGCAGCAGTCTTCGTACGTCAGGAAGAAATCCTTCCCATGCAGACGGCTATAATCTGCCGAACCGTTGTGCATCACCGGATCTTCGGCACGTCCCACCAGCATCACTGTGTCCCGCAGCAACGGATAGGTTATATAGCCAGGCAGCCGTTCATCCTTTTGAAGATAGTGGAACCCGATATCAAGCTCTCCGCGGCGCAGCCAAGCAGGCACCCTTGCGCAACAAATGATGTGCAGCGCAAGGCCGACATTGGGATATTGCATGGCATAACCGACCATCGCGGGCTTCAGCGTTCCGGCCAGCAGCGTTTCCCCGCCGCCGACGCTCACCGTTCCCTGCATGGAATTGCAGGGCGATACGGCATCGAGCAGTGCGCGGTAATCCCGTAGCAGTGCTTTGGCATAAGGCAGATAAACATGGCCGTCGATTGTCAAAGAGATGCGGTTTCTGTCCCTTTCGAACAGCCTGGCATTCAGTTCCGTTTCCAGTAGCTGAATATGCTTGGCCAACGTAGAGGGAGCATATCGAAGCCTTTCTGAGGCGCGCAAATAATTCTGCGTTTCTGCCAGCGTGACAAACGTCATTAAATGTTTGGTGTCCATTCCAATTCCGCCTTTCCACCTGTCTGCGAGTCCTTATTCAGTATAAGGATATTTTCCCTTTAAGTAAAGCGACTTTTTAGACGAGGTTGCTCAACCACAAAAAGGGCGAAAGGAAAATCTTGTTCGACTTCCCATTCGCCCTTTTATCGCAGGCACGCTCAATTACGCGCCCTCTTTTTAGTCGATTAGCCCTTGGTGATGGTTTCTCCCGCAAGCTTGCCAAATACCACCGTATCCACAACCGCATTTCCACCCAAGCGATTTGCGCCGTGAATGCCGCCGGTTACCTCGCCGCATGCGACGAGACCTTCAATAACTTTTCCTCCCTGGTCCAACACGCGGCCTTCGGTATTAATGGTTACGCCGCCCATGGTGTGGTGAATGCAGGCTTGACGTGCGGTGGCTACCCACGGGCCTTTTTCAAGCTTGCACTCGTACAGCGTGCGGCCAAATTCGTCCTTGCCGGACTCTACAGAGGCGTTGAATGTATTAAGCGTCTCCTTCAGAACGGTAGAATCGCAACCAATTTGCGCAGCCAAATCCTCAAGCGTATCTCCCACCAGAATATAGCCGTTATCCTTCAGGTAGTCGAATGTGAATCCATCAGCCGAACGCCAGGACGGATCGGAGATATCGACATAGTCCTTGCCGTCTCCACTTTCCAGAATATAATACATTCTGTCAGTCTGGGCTAGAACGCCCTTGCAGATATCGTCGCGGCGACCATCTTCCTTCACAAAACGCTTGCCCTCTTTATTGATAAAGATAACCTGAGACGTGCCGCTCACATCACGCGGCGGATATTTGGTCAGCAATCCGTCCTTGGTGTTGCCGAGATAAAGCAGTTGAATCTGCTCCATATCGGTCAATGAAGCACCAATGGCGGTGGCCATCGTGATACCGTCGCCCTGCGAGCAGCTGAAACGGTTGGTGGTGGGAACGGCACTCAGATCTTCCCACTTACCGGAGGTGTTATGCTGCTGAACCATTTTACTATTGGCGCTAAAGCCGCCGGTGGCCAGAACAACGCCCTTTTTGGCGCTGAGAGTAGCCTGATTGCCGCTTTTGTCTTCCACTGTCACACCAATAATTTTGCCGCTGGCATCCTGTAACAGCGCCTTGCCGGTGGTGGAAGTGTAAATTTTAATATTGTCATTGGCTGCGACCTTTTGCACATAGGTGCTGATAAAACCGGTGCCCATCGGCATAGTGCTGGTATGAGTACGCTGCCACAGCGCGCCCGCGCCCTGACCAATTTCATCATAGAATGACATGTTAAGCCCTTTGACCCACTTATACCCGGATTCCGCGTTGTAAGTCAGCGTCTTGACCAAATCCAGATTGCCCGCCTTGTCGCCGTTAATCCAAGTTTGCAGCGCAAACCACTCGGCGCTGTCAAACAGGTCGGTACGGCCATCGGCCTTATATTTATCCCACTGCGCCTGCACTTCCTTTTGCAGAGCTGCATGCGCTTCGTTGGCCGGTGTTTCGGCCAGCGCCTTTTCCAGTGTGGATTTTACCGATTGGCTCATTGTCACCTGGCTTTGGAGCACCTCATCGGGATTGTTGTAAATGGCGCCGCAGACCAGTGTATCGCCGCCCACTGATCCGTTCTTTTCAATCACAATGACGCTGGCACCGTTTTCGGCTGCGGAAATTGCAGCTGCAAGGCCCGCGCCGCCGCCGCCGACCACAATGACGTCGGCCGACTCGTCGGCGATGGGTGCCTTGGCGGGCATTTTATCCTGCCACTCGTCAAGATTGGCTCCAGCTTGAGTCATGCAATCTTTAAGGGCGCTTTTAACAGCGGCGCTGGTGATGGTTGCGCCAGCGACCATATCGACGTTGAGCGTCTGATAGTCCACAACGCTCTGCGGAATCAGCGTCACCGGTGAAAGTCCGCCAGCTGCCAACGCTTTGCCGCTGGCGTCGTACAGGTCGCTGCCTATGCCAGGCGTCTCCTGCTGGGCGGTTACTTTAGCAGAGACAATGGAACTCGCATCCACGGTCATTTCGACTTCCACCTCAGCGTTCATGCCATGGGTGGAAGCGGTGTAGGTTCCTGCCTTCAGGGCGGTCTTTGCCCCTGATGTGGCCTCACTGCTGGTCGGAGTTGTTGATGCTGTGCCGGAAGATGTGCCCGCGCAGGCGGTAAGCCCCGCACACATCAGTATCGCTGTTAGAAAAGCGATCATTTTGTTTGCATTCATCATGTTTCCTCATTTCTTCGCTTTCTAGGTTTCTGCTTTATGTACATTATACCATTTGACAACAATTTAACTAAGCGGAAAAAGCAGAGAGTATGTCTCACGATTATCGAGACTGTTTTATGACCCTAAAATAACTATTGCTGAAAGGCCTGCAGAAATTAAAAATATAT
>DATMYZ010000323.1:0-4254 GCA_035560675.1 Clostridia bacterium | reverse complement strand
GGAAGGAAGATAATCAAATGTTATTTTTAAAACCAAAAGCAGAAAAATTTAAAAGCGCTCCTAAAGCAGTGGCTGCTTCTAAAATAAAGAATGCAAGAGATGCCAACCACAAAGCAGCCGATATTTTTAAGGGTGTCTTTCATATTGCCACCATGATTAGCGATTTTGAGCTTCGGCTTTCATTTTTGGGGGATAAGATTAACCGTTCCTCTGATAGCTTAAGCAGTATGTTTTCAGAGGTCGCCTCCTCGTCTGAAGAAATTTCCACCTCTACATCACAGATTGTCGATGCAAACTCTGAGCTTTCGGATATGATTGGGCACATTTCGCAGGATGCGGTGCTACTCAATCAGAACACCGAGAAAAGCAACAATATTTTAAAGAGCATCAAGGCTGAAAATGTTGAGATGATGGGATTTTCAAAGGATATGAATCAAAGTGTTGGCGATCTGCTTGAGGTCATACATAAAATCAACGAGGCCGTTAAAGGCATCAACGATATCTCCGACCAGACTAAGCTGCTGTCGCTCAACGCCTCAATTGAAGCGGCGCGGGCTGGCACTGCCGGCAAAGGTTTCGCCGTTGTGGCGGGGGAGGTTCGCGCCCTGTCCGAAACAAGCAAAAAGCTGACGCTGAATATCGACGCACTGCTGGAGGAGGTCAATAAAGCCTCTAAACGCAGCAAAAGCAGTGTTGAAAAAACAATCGAAGCCATCAGCAGAATCAGCGGCAGTGTTGAGAACGTTTCCAGCGTCATGTCGGCCAGCGCCGATGCAACGATCAACATTACCAACCGCATTTCTGATGCATCCGAAACCAGCCGCCGCATCAACGACTCGCTTCAAGAATCGTCCACCGCTTTAGAGTCGGTCAACAACGATATACAAAACCTCGCGCGCTCGGCTGAAGAATTAAAGCGTATCAGCGGTGCTGTGAACGAAATTTCTACAGCAGTCGGAAAAATAGAAACAAAGGTTAATAGCATGGCTGTCGCCTCCGGCGAAATGGTCAACAGCAGGCTGTGCGGTCTTTCAAACGAAGACTTTATAGAAACAGTTGAAAGCGCTATCAAGGCGCACACCACCTGGATGACTAATGTGAAAAAGATGGCGCGTGAGATGGTGGTACTTCCCATTCAAACCGACGAGCACAAATGCGGGTTCGGTCACTTTTATTACGCCGTGAAGCCCTCCTCCGAAAAGCTGGCGGCACTATGGGAAAGTGTTGAAACGCTGCACCATGATCTACATAAAACAGGTGATGTCATCATCAGTGCCATTAATGCGCAGGATTCCAGTAGTGCCAACGCTAAAGCGGCGGAGGTCGAAAACCTATCGGGCGCAATCATTGAAAAATTTCAACAGATGATTAAAATAGCCAAAGATATGAGCGCAGCGAATGAGCTTGTTTTTTAACCATCCGTTATAACACTGTTAGTGCGTGGTGCTCAATGCACTGCAAATGTGCCTAAATAATATAAACCCCGAAAACCTGACATATGCGTCGGTTTTCGGGGTTTTATCTGTTTGGCGGCGAACGCTTTATTGTGCCGTGCGGTTTGGCAGTTTGTCCGGCTGCTTAATACTGATACGTCGTTAAAAGCTGTTATCTTCGCAACTGCATTTTTGTCCTCATCGTCCTTACGCCCTGTGGCTGGTAGACTGTGGATTTTCCCCCTTAAGGCTGAACAATTGCCACTTCGTTTTTGCCTTGTTGAGACATGTTCAATGCCGCCGGTATCAACAGGCGAAAATTGCCACCCGACATAGAAGCACCTGCAACCGTATCTATGTTATCGCCTGACTGCTTTTCAACCACCTGTCGCGCGTAGGCGCGGGTGTAATAATTGGGATACGTCCCTTTTGCAGCATTCATCTTGCGCATATAGCCCATATCCCACGATTTAATAAACCCGCTCGCGTTCTTGGCGTTATATTCCACGGAGACAATGGTATTATCCTCGATGTGAATAGTGACAAATTCCTTCCAGCCGTTAGAAAAATCAGCCATTTCTGCTGTGTAATAACCGTCCTTCAAGCTGTCGTTTGTTGAAGTGCTGCACCCGCAAAACACGCCCGTCAAAGCCAAGGCACAGACAATATAAGCCAAAAAATTTTTAATCATCATAAACTGCCTCCTATTGTCTGAGTTTAAAGCGCTTGACCATGTCTTGAAGCGTATCTGCCTGCGTAGTCAACACTTGGCTTGCCGAGGCACTCTGCCGGCTTGATTCCAAATTACCTTTCGCCAGCTGGTTAATTTCACCCATCTGCTGCGTGATATTCTCCAAAGCCGTCTTTTCTGCATTTAAAGCATCCGAAAGATTAACGGTAATATCAGAAATTCTAACCGACAACGCTGCAATCTCTTCGATGGAGGTTGCTGTCTGCTCGGCGCAACGCACGCCGTCCGTGATGGCCTTTTGAGAGTTTTCGATAATAGTTGCCGTCTGCCGCGAAGATTTGCCGCTCTTGGCGGCTAAGTCGCCAATTTCTCTGGCCACCACCGCAAAGCCACTTCCGGCCGCGCCGGCATGAGCTGCTTCTATTGAGGCGTTTAGCGCCAACAGGTTTGTCTGAAGCGCAATGTCCTCCATAAACTGATTGATTTTTTTGATTTCCTCAGAATCCACCTGTATTCTGTTGATCGCCTCAAGCATATCAGCCATATGCGTTTTGCCCACTGACATACTGGTGTTCGCTCGATCAACAAATTGTCGCATACCGCTGGTGTGCGCGTCTATCTCATCCACATTAGCACCTATAATCAGGGCTGCATCATGCAGTCGAGAAAGCGACTCCGCCTGTCCGCTGGAGCTTCGTTCTATATGCAAAGCGTTTTCCTGAATGCGGTAAGAGGTCTCGGACACCTCAATGGCAGACTGCTGTATAGCGTGTATAATCTGGTTGAGGAAATCCACAATTTGATTAAGCGAATTCTTCATCAGAACAAAATCGCCGTTAAAGGCTCCATTGACTGCAACATCCAGATTGCTCTGCGACAGCTCGGCCAGCACGCGTGACAGTTCTGACGTATAGCTGTTGATGCTGGTGATCGTGTTGGCCAGCGCCAGCGACAGGGTTTCGGTCTCATCCCGCGTCTTCTCTATCTCTACAGCGGTGTGCAAATCGCCCTGCGCCAGCGTCGAAATGCGGCCTGTTACCCGTCCCAGAGGTTGCTGTATTCTCTTGGCAAGGCGAAGCATCGTCATCGCCGCAAAAACCAGTAGCAACGTGGTAATGCCAAGGCTGGTCATAATGGCCTCGTTAGCGGCGGACATAAAGTCGTTCTGCGGCGCGGTGACCACCAGCGACCACAGGGTGCCTCTGATAGGGGAATAGCTGAAATAGCGCTTGCCGGTGCCACTGGTCTCTAAGGCGCTGGTTTGACCCAGCGCAACTTGAGCCACCATATTCTTAATAGCCTCACCGTCACCAAACGTATTATAAATGGTCTCGCCGTTCGTGACCTTTGCGGCATCGGGGTGTGCCATAATTGTGCCTTCCTGATTGATGACAAAGGCCACGCCAGTTTTGCCGATGTTGATATTGCTCAGCACATCATTAAGCACATCATATTTATAGCTGCCCAGTAGGTAGTAGGCAGGCTTCCCATCCTCGCCAAAGACCGGAATGCCAATAACAATTTCAAGCCCGTTTTGAGTAGACTGCGTATCATCAATAACCAGATTAGCGGTCTGCTGCAACAGCTCAAGCTGTTTTTGCTGCGCAATGCTAGAAGGGCTGCCGCTACTGCCGGTATAAAGCGATCCGTTTGGGGTGTAGAGCGCCAGCCAAACAAATTCTATGCCCGATTTGGCCTTGTCTAGCAAGGCCTGCTTATCGGTCTTGTCCACCGAAGCGTCGGTCAACGCGGCATTATCCGCGATCATAAAAATTCTGTCGGACATCATATGTAGATTGCCTTCTACGCTCTGAGAAGCAACCTTTGCCATGGGCTGAAGCGTTTCAAGCAGAATTTTGCCTGTCAGCGACCGCATAAAGAATACCATGACCAGCATTAAACCCACGGCAATGGTAAGCACAATGACTGCTGTATTTTTTAGAATCTTATTTTGAATCCCTGCTCTGACGTTCACAACGTCCCTCCTTTGATTAACTAAAATTGTAGCTTGGAATAGTAACCCTGCCTTATATCGTCTGTCTTCACAATAAAGGAAGCACCCAATTGACCCGTGGGAAAATAGCCGCAGTATCAAAATAGGCTTGTTGCCCCTGCCTTTCACATATTATT
>DATMYZ010000322.1:0-2875 GCA_035560675.1 Clostridia bacterium | reverse complement strand
CTCAGGTGACCAACTGGGTGAAGCTTAAATTTGCTGCCATGAATCTCAAAAAGCTAGCCAAATGGAAATGGGGGTCTTCTTTGTTCCGTTTCTCATACGCCCTTTTCTGGCTTAAATATAGCCAGAACCCGGTTTGCGCCGTTGCGTAATCCGAGTTCTTCGACAGACTAAGAGCCTCCGCTTAGCGGAGGCTCTTTAGATGACATAAAATTGTTAGGCAATAAGCGCGTAGCGCAGAATAAACAGCACGCCCAAAACCGTAAGCGTGGGGTTGAGCTCTCTTGTTCTCCCAGTGATGACCTTAATCACCACATAGCTCATAATGCCAAATGCAATACCGTTTGAAATACCATACGTCAACGGCATCATCACCATGGTTAAAAAGGCGGGGATCGCCTCGGTAGGGTCAGAAAAATCGAGATTTTTAAGTGCAGAACCAATCATCAGCACGCCGACGTAGATGAGCGCCGGTGCGGCAGCCGCTAATGGAATAATGCCAATAAACGGTGCCAGCAGCAAGGCCACCAAAAACATCAGCGCTGTGACGACCGATGCCAAGCCAGTACGCCCACCCTCGGCCACGCCGGAGCCGGATTCCACAAAAGTTGTGACGGTAGATGTGCCGAAAAATGCGCCTGTCATGGTCGCAATAGAATCTGATAGCAGAGCTTCGCGCATGTTTTTAACCTCGCCTTGCTCATCAAGCATGCCAGCACCCTGCGCGGTGCCCACCAGTGTGCCAATGGTATCAAACATATCAATAAGCGAGATAGAAATAACCACAATAAAAATTTTAGAGAATACAGCCAACACGCTTTTGCCGGCAAACATGGTACCAAAGCCGGTAATCATAGCACCGAGCGAAAACTCAGCATATTCGGCGAACATGGCACTGTGGTTCATGGCCAACGTTTCCGGAATAACCGTTACACCAAGCGGGATACCGACCAGTGTCGCCACAAGAATAGCAATAACCATGCCGCCCTTAATTTTCTTGGTATTACAAAAAGCAATAACCAGTAGGCCTATAACGGTCACCAGCGCATAGCGTGCACCCGCTCCCTCAGAGAAATCGGAAAAATTGACAATGCCAACCAGCGTAGCGTCGTTGTTGATAATAATGCCTCCATTGACAAGGCCGATAAACGCGATAAAAAGTCCGATGCCAACAGAAATAGCGACTTTAAGATTATGCGGCAGCGCACGTACAATCGCTTCTCGTAATCCAAAAAGAGAAATGACAAAGAACAGTACGCCCGAAATGAATACGATAGCAAGGCCCTCTGCATAGGTATATCCCATGCCCAGCATGATGGTGTAGGCAAAAGTAGCATTAAGCCCAAGGCCAGGTGCCAGCGCAAAGGGTAGGTTGGCCAGCAGCGCCATCAGCATGGTGCCCACAAAAGCACCTAGACAAGTAGCGATGAAAACGCCGCTTTCAAGGCGTGCCGCCATCACGGGGTCCCCCATGATGTAAGCCGGATCGGCAAGAGTTTTAGGATTGCTAGCCAAAATATAGGCCATCGCCATAAAGGTGGTGAAACCTGCCAGTATTTCGGTCTTAATATTGGTTTTGTTCGCTGAGAGCTTAAACTTTTTTTCAAGAAATGATTCCATGAAGTACCTCCGTGCACGTTTTTTTGCTCGCATACAGGTAATAGTATAGTCCAAGATTTTTAAAAAAGCAACAAATCAAACGTAAATTCGACATAAATTTGCCACTATGCATTAATATATAATGTGTAGTGCTAGCGCCTATCATGCGCCACAGAAGATGCGGTCACTACACCCATAGCTTTCAGATTGTCCCGTGGATGTAAGCAGACCGTACCATGAAAACGGGTCGCGCCCATTTATAACAAGCCAAATTAAATAATGCAGCAAAGAGGACGAAAAGCGCCGCCCAAAGGCGTTGGCCTTCGGGCGGCTACGGATAAAGGATAAAAGTTCTTTTATGCCTTAGACTCGGTGGTCAGCTCTTTAAGCGAGGTTACCATGCCGGCCAAAGACTGAATTTCGGACGGAATAATGATCTTTGTGGCTTTACCATCAGCAGCCTTGGCAAATGCCTCAAGACTCTTGAGAGCGATAACCTTATCAGTAGGCGCAGCCTCGTTGAGTAACTTAATAGAATCTGCCAGAGCCTTTTGTACCATCATGACAGCCTCAGCCTCGCCCTGCGCCTCGCGGATCTTCTGCTCGCGTACAGCATCAGCATGTAGAATGGCAGACTCCTTCTCAGCCTGTGCGCGCAGAATCTGAGATTCCTTATCGCCTTCAGCCACAAGAATCTTGCTTGCCTTCTCACCTTCAGAGCGCAGGATGCTCTCGCGCTTGCCACGCTCAGCTTTCATCTGCTTCTCCATTGCGTCCTGAATCTCCTTAGGCGGGAGAATATTCTTAAGCTCTACACGATTGACCTTTATACCCCACTTATCGGTAGCGACATCAAGAATTGCTGTTATGCGGGTGTTGATAACGTCACGCGAGGTAAGGGTGTTATCAAGCTCCATATCGCCAATAATATTTCTCAGTGTAGTAGCAGTGAGATTTTCAATAGCCGAAAGCGGGCGCTCCACGCCGTAAGCATAAAGCTTTGCATCGGTAACCTGAAAAAACACAATAGTGTCTATCTGCATGGTTACGTTATCCTTGGTGATAACTGGCTGCGGTTTAAAGTCCGCCACCTGTTCCTTAATAGAAACTTTCTTGGCAATACGATCAAAAAAGGGCACTTTGATGTGCAATCCAGTTTCCCATGTCATGTGATAAGCGCCTAAACGCTCAACGACATAAACCGTGGCCTGTGGCACAATGCGCACGCAGTTTCCAACTGTGTAGAGAGCCACAACAATGATGATGAGTAGCATAAAGG
>DATMYZ010000321.1:0-8993 GCA_035560675.1 Clostridia bacterium | reverse complement strand
GTTAATAGCAAAATGCATTCAATTCCGTTGCTAGAACAAATACTAATAAAGGCCCTGCTTAAAACAGTCTCATAAGATACTATTTTTGTTGCATTTGGTGAAGATGTGTGTTAATATTATCCTGCTCTAAGACAAAATAAGGAGGGACCCGTCGTGACAAAGGCCCAGATTAAGGCTGCCGTTGCCGCCTGCCCATTGTTTGCCGATTGCGAATTCGACGACGATGCGCTGACTGTGCAAAGCTTTAAACGCGGAGAATCTGTAGCGGATACGCTTGGCGGCGAACCCGTGATCGGCATAATCGCCAAGGGACGCGTCGGTGTTTTTGGTGTTTCTCCGGGAGAAAGCGAGGTCAATCTCTCAAGCCTAGGCGTGGGCGAAGCGTTTGGCATCAGCAACCTGTTCACCCAAAGTGCGCTCGAAACCCATCTCTGCTGTCGTGAACGCACTGAAATCGTCTTTGTCCCTAAACGGGCGTTTTTGCGGATGCTCAGTGTGAATCCCACACTGGCTGAGCGCTATATGACACTTTTAAACGGCAAAATCCGGTTTCTGATTCAGCGCATAGAGCTGTTGACGGCTCATTCTGGGCGGGCGAAGCTGGCAGATTATCTGCTGACGAATGCCGACAAGCAAAACACCGTGCGGTTAGGCTGCTCAAAAGAGCAACTGGCAAAGTTGCTTGGTATGAGCCGTGCCGCCCTTTTTCGCGAGCTGGCGGCCCTCTCTGGCGCCGGGCTGATCTGCGTGGAGCGCAGCCGGATCACCCTGCTTAACCGTGACGCGGTTATAAATCACATCAAACCCGAAAACTGAAACTGTTAATCAACCTGTTTTATCTGCAAGAGCTTGCTGCCCGCTACAAATTTTTTAACTGTCTTAATTCAGGTGCGTGTCGCTCGTTCGACGCGCAACCGCAACACATGCACATTTATGGCCCGCTCGTTTATGGACATTTTGTGCCTTGGTTATCGTGAAAGGAATGATTATAATGATGAAAAAACTAGCCTGTCTCTCGCTGGTATTAACCCTTGTTTTTGGCGGCTGCACTTCCCCCTCTTCTTCCTCCGCGGCATCGTCCACGCCCACCGCATCTCAGCCGGTCTCCTCGGAGGCGGTCTCCCAGCCCGTTGAACCAATTACAGTCGCCGCGCTCAAGGGCCCCACCGCAATGGGGTTAGTCAAGCTGATGGCCGACGACAGCGCCGAACAAAAGCGCTATAGCTTTACCATTGCAGGCGCGGTGGATGAAATTACCCCCAAACTGGTACAGGGTGACATTCAGATTGCCGCCGTACCGGCAAACCTCGCCTCCGTCCTTTACAATAATACCAAGGGCGGCATACAGGTGTTGGCCATCAACACGCTGGGCGTGTTATATATCGTCGAAAATGGCGAGGATATTCACACGGTAGAAGATCTGCGCGGCAAGACCATTCTGTCGGCAGGCAAGGGTGCCACCCCCGAATATGCGCTGAACTTTATGCTAAAACAAAACGGTATCGACCCTGAAAAGGACGTTACCATTGAATACAAAGCCGAGCACAGCGAGTGTGCGGCGGTGCTCAACGTGAAGGACAACGCCATCGCTATGCTGCCGCAGCCCTTTGTTACCGCCGCCCAGATGAAGAATGATGAAATCAGGGTGGCCCTCGACCTCAACCGCGAGTGGGCACTTGCACAGGAGAAGCCCTCGTCGCTCATCACCGGTGTGGTGGTGGCGCGCACTGATTTTGTCAAAGCTAATCCGCAGGCCGTTGCTGACTTTCTCACCGCCTATAAAGCATCAGTCGATTATGTGACCGACCCCAATAATATCGATTCCGCGTCCACCCTTGTGGCGCAATACGACATCGTGTCGGCTGCTATCGCACAAAAGGCAATTCCCCAGTGCAACATCACGTTTATTGCGGGCGACGAGATGCGCCAACGCCTGAGCGGCTATCTCGAAATTCTGTATGATCAGAATCCCAAATCTGTGGGAGGGGCGTTGCCCGATGAAAGCTTCTATTTTATTGGCTAGCCTGCGCAAACTGCTTATAAGGGCGGCGTCGGTGCTGTTCTGGCTGGCGTTTTGGCAGCTCGGCAGCATGGCGCTGTCGCAGACATTGTTGCTGGCCTCGCCCGTTGCGGTTCTAAAGCGGCTGGCTGTGCTCACGTTTGAGCCTGCATTCTGGCGCGCCGTTGCGTTTTCTTTTGGCAGAATTACTGTAGGATTTTTTACCGCCCTATTCTGCGGCACGCTACTGGCAGCTGCCGCCGCACGGTTTGCACTCATTCGCCTTCTACTCTCGCCGCTCATGGCGCTGATAAAAGCCTCGCCGGTTGCGTCGTTTATCATTCTGCTGCTCATCTGGGTACCGTCGCATAGCCTATCGGCCGTTATCGCGTTTATGATGGCGCTGCCTATTATCTATGTAAGCCTCTGCGAGGGGCTGGCCGCCACCGATCCCGCCATGCTTGAACTGGCCGAGGTTTTTGGCGTTTCTGCCGCGCGTCGGGTGCGCTACCTCTATCTCTCGCAGCTGCTGCCATACTTACGCTCGGCGTGCGCCGTCTCAATCGGGCTTTGCTGGAAATCCGGCATTGCCGCCGAGATTATTGGTATTCCGAAAGGGTCAATCGGCGAGCGCCTCTACGAGGCAAAAATCTATCTCGACACCCCCGACCTGTTCGCATGGACCGTTGTCATTGTGCTGTTGAGCATGCTGTTCGACCGTCTGTTTTTGTCGACGCTCGACACGCTTGTCCGCCGCGTAGAAAGGATGTGACGCTCAATGATGCTCATTGCCGACTCAATGACTGTCCGCTTTGGTGAACACACCGTGTTGCAAAACTTCTCACACTGCTTCGGTGCGGGCGTCACTTGCATTCTGGGCCCGTCGGGCTGCGGAAAGACTACGCTGCTGCGCGCGCTTATGGGGCTGATTATCCCTGATACCGGGCGGATGTTCTGTGATATAACCGCCCCGAAAAGAAGCGTCATGTTCCAGGAAAATCGCCTGTGCGAGAATATGAGCGCCGTCTCAAATTTGCGTTTTGTCTGCCCGGGGCGCACAAGGTCGGATATGGAGCGGGCGCTAACACAGGCAGGCCTTGGCGGCAGCCTATACCTGCCGGTAACCAATCTCAGCGGTGGCATGCAACGCCGCGTGGCACTGGCGCGCGCCCTGCTGGCTGATTTTGACCTGTTGTTTTTAGATGAGCCCTTCACCGGGCTGGATGACAAAACGCGCAACAGCCTGCTGCCCTTGATAACGCAATACGCCGCCAACAGGATTGTGCTGTTGGTAGCCCATGACGAAACGGTTGCTCAAAAGCTCGGTGCCCAGATTCTGAGGCTGGGCTGATTTCAAAATAATATAAAAAGCGTCTTGAGCAGGCTGCAAAAGCTGTATCAAGGCGCATTTTTATATTTAGACTGTAATTTTACACCCTAGTTTTATTGTCGATTAGAGCTCGCGCATCAGCTGGAAGGTTTGCATCAAATCCAGCAGACCATACCCCCACTGAGGATTGGGGTACCGTATGCCCTCATTGCGCGAGCAGCCTCGAATGAGATAGGCGCGTATCTGGTAGGTGCTGAACGCCGTGTCATTTTCTTCGATTACACCCCATTGCATCATTAACGCACAGGCACCCGCCACGATAGCGGTAGCAATACTGGTGCCATCCATCCGGCCGTAGCCGTTGGGATAAAAGCCGCCAATATTGACACCCGGCGCAACCAAATCCGGCGCTAGCATCTCCACTCTGGTGGGGCCCCACGAGGTTCTGGAATACAGGCTCTCCTGCTGGGCATCATAGGCACCGCAACAAATCGACCCAAGCATGACACCCGGCACCGTGATGGTGTAATAGGGCGAGGTGGATAAAAACTCCACATCTGGGTCGACAAATCCAGTCATGGGCAGCCATGCATGATAAGAGCCGTCAAGAATAATATCGCCGTGCAGCGTAATGGTCCATATTCCCGGAGAGGCTTTAATCAGGCGTACCACCGTCATCTGTGCGCCAGTGCCCTCCATAGGAAAATAGTAGCTGACCTCGATGATAGAGGGTTCCATAACAAGGCGGGTCGAGCGGGAGGTTCCAGTCTTGGCGGGAAGACGCCCCACAATCTCACCAGTGGGCGAGGCAACCGAAACTGAAATTCTGTCGGACACATTGTTCCAGATCGAAATATAAACATTTGCTTCCCGTTCGCCTATTTTTAAATCAATGTTCTGCGTTTCGCCCTTGGCATTGATGAGGCCCTGCGTGTGGTGCCGAGCCTGACTTTCGTTGCCCGCCGCAACGCATAGACATACCCCCCTGAGATTTGATACGCTGCTTAAATACTCCGCAAAAAGGCTGTAGCCGTCGTGGCTGCCAAAATTGCTGCCCAGCCCCAGGCAGATAATAACGGGTTTACCCAGTATCTTAGCCCGCGAGAGAATATACTCAACCCCCAGCATGACCGCGCTGGATTCAAATGCATTCTCTTGATTTTTAGGAACGAGATAGCGCTCAAGATAAAACGGCCGTGCCTTTCTGAGCTTGACGGCGATAATGCCCGAATCGGGCGCAGCACCTATAAAATCGCCCACCTCGCGCCCCGCGGCAACGGAAGCCATAAAGGTACCATGCCCTGCTGTGTCTTCATGGGGCACAATCTGGCGGGGGTTGGGCGATCTAAGCGCCTCGTTAATCTGCGCCTCGGTATATTCAGTGCCGATCCAATTATTCTCGGGCGACGGGCCGTCAATGGTCTGGTCGTAGATGTAATGGATCTTGGTCGTGCCGTCTTCGTAACGAAAAACATCCTGGGTATAATCGATGCCGGTGTCGACAAAGCCGATAATCACATCGCGCCCCAGCAGGTCGAGATAGGGCTGCCGGTGCACCTGCAAAATCCCGCTGGTCTCAAGGCTCGGGCGATCCAAAAGGCCAAGCACAAGCGAGGCTGAGCTAATAAAGCTGCTGCCCAACCGGGTTATAATATCTTCAAACGCCTTTGGCCTGGCATAATAAAAGCTGTAGCGCCCAGCAATGGTGAACGCTGAGGCAACGTCGTCGTTGCCCAGCACAAATTCTTCAAAGGTATCGCTCTTTCGCACGACAAAATCCACAACATCGGGTTCCTTTAGCAGCTGTTCCAGCAACACCTGATTGTCTATCGGAATGCACCTCCCCTTTGGTTAAAGATGACAAGCTCACTCATCGTATCACAGAGGTTTAGCGCGCCATAGCCCCACTCCGGATTGGGGTAGGTGCGTGGAAAACTTCTCGCCGCGCTTCGGCACAAAAACGCTTTAATACGCTCGCCGTATAAAAATGGATCGTTCCCCTTGACGTTACCCCACTCAAGCATCAATGCCGCCGAACCTGTCACAAATGGCGTTGCAATGCTGGTGCCGGTAAAGCGGTCATAACCCCCACCGGACTTGACACTTAAAACATTGACCCCCGGCGCCACCAGATCGGGCTTTTGTCCGTACCGGCCGTAGGGCATACCGCGACCTGAAAAATCGGTGCTGGTGTTAAGCGTCGCATTGTATGCCCCAACCGAAATAACCTTATAGGCCGTGGCCGGTATGGTGATAGTATTTTGAATATTCGGTACCAGAAAGGCGGTCTGTCTGGTCACAGCGTCGGTCATCGGCAGCCAGATATCGAATCGGCCGTCAACCACTTTAATGCCGGTGTAGGCCAGTCGCCATAGCCCCTGCGGGATGGCCTCGCCAATGGCGTTAAGTGAAAAAAACACCTCCTGGCTACTGCTGTAGTGGTTTGGCTGACCATAAAGCACCGACACCTGAACACGGTCCAGCGCGGTGATGGTCACACTTTGCGTGGCGGGAATGTTGCCGGTGGTCTGCCCCGACGGCGCAATCAGTTCATACTCGATGGCATCCACAAAGTTTTTCCACAGCGAAATATAGAGGCTGCGCACATTTTCTCCAACAACCATTTCGGCATAATTGGTCCGCTTCTCAGCGGCTATTCCTTGAAAATGATGCCCTGATGAGCCCTCGTTGCCGCTGGCGACACAAATGACGCTTTTCCAGCGTTCTGAGACTGAGTTGAGGTATTGCTCAAAAAGAGAATTGCCGTCATGAGCCCCTTCGTTGGTGCCATTACTGATATTGATGGCTACAGGGCGCTCCAGTTCCAGCGCCATATCCAGTGCAAATTTGACTCCGCGCATAATCGCCGTGCTCAAAGCAAAGCCGATAGCGCCAGACCGTTCAAGCTTTACGACAATCAGCTCGGATTCCGGCGCCGCGCCCGCCTCACGCCCGTCACTGGCACGGCCATTCCCTGCGGCAACGCCGGCAACGGCAGTGCCGTGCCCAATCGTGTCCCGACTTGGCACCAGACGATAGGGGTCCGAGCTTTGCAGCGCGGCATCCAGTTCCGCCTTGGTAAATAATTGTCCTTTGCTAAAGCCAGTCGGGGGAGGGCCCTCCAGCGACTGATCCCACAGGTATAAAATACGGCTGCTGCCATCCTGATTGCGAAAATCAGGATGGGTATAGTCGATGCCCGAGTCAATAATCGCTACCAAAACGCCGTTGCCGCGCAGGTCAAAGTCTCTCTCGCGTTGAACAGAGGTGATACAGGCTTTGTCCATGCTGCGCTGCAGCATATAGGCCATAGACTTGGGCATTTCAAAATACTCCACCCCACGCACTGTAAACAGTTTTGAAAAGGTGCTCATCGGAATGGTCAGGATCGCATAATTTTCATTAAGCCGTTCAGGGATACCGTCAAGCTGGCGCGCAATTTCCTCAAGGTCGCCATGAAATTTTATGATGATCTCAAGCAGGTTGCCTTCAGACAGCAATTCTGTTGCAAACCGGACATTTTGCTCTAACGGAATGAGCTGGTGTTTCAAAAATTCACCTCCTAGGCGGCTTAATAACTTTAACCGCAGGTATTCTATTGTAAAATAGCCGCATATAATCATATTATGGAGGTGGAGAAAATATGAGCCCAAACAGTACCCCATCGGGGCAATCGTCCAGCTTTGGCTCGCTGGCCGTTAATGTCAATACCATGGTCACAAATTTTCCTGTGGACAGTGCCACTGTCAGAATTATTGAGCCGAGTACCAATAAGGTCATTGAAGAGCTGAAAACAAACTCCTCGGGTGAGGCGCCAAAAGTGGAACTTGCCGCCCCGCCGCTAGATTATTCGCTGGAGCCGATGAGCCCGAAGCCCTATGCCGAATATGATATCCGGGTGGAAGCACCCGATTTTGAAGGTATTACTGTCAACGGTGTACAGGTTCTGCCCGATGTCACCGCTCTGCAAGGCGTCGGCATTACCCCCCGCGTGACCAGCGAGGGCACCCAAAACGTCATTAATATCAGCCAGCATACCCTTTGGGGCGTTTTCCCGCCTAAAATTCCCGAGGCCTCGGTCAAGCCGCTGCCTGAAAAACAGGGTTATGTCGTGCTGCCCGAGCCGGTCATCCCGGAATATGTCGTCGTCCATCTGGGCAAGCCGGCCGACACTGCGGCGAAAAACGTCTGGATTGCTTTTAAGGATTATGTCAAAAATGTTGCCAGCTCTGAGATTTATTCCACATGGCCTCAGTCTACAATTCGCGCCAACGTGCTGGCCATTCTGTCGTTTGTCTTAAACCGCGTTTATACCGAATGGTACCGCGGCAAGGGTTATGATTTTACCATCACGAATTCTACAGCCTTTGACCAGGCGTTTGTCTACGGGCGCAATGTTTTTGATAATATTTCGGTCGTGGTGGATGAGGTTTTTACAACCTACATAACAAAACCGGGCATCCGCCAGCCGCTCTTCACCCAATATTGCGACGGTGTCCGCATTCAGTGCCCTAAAAACCTTGAGCAATGGGGCTCTAAGCGCCTGGGCGATCAGGGCTATGATGCACTAAGCATACTGCGCCACTATTACGGGCCCGACGTCTATCTGACCCAGGCCGAAAAAGTAGAAGGGGTTCCGATCTCCTTCCCAGGGGTGGTGCTACAGGTGGGTTCTTCCGGGCGAGAGGTGCGTACTGTTCAGGAACAGCTTAACAGCGTCGCCACCCATTTTCCGAAAATTCCAAAGCTTCGGGTGGACGGCACCTACGGCGAAAAAACCGCAGAAGCAGTCAAAGCCTTTCAAGAGATATTTCATCTGCCCGTCACAGGATCAGTGGATTTTGCCACATGGTATGAGCTGTCAAACGTCTATGTCGGCGTTAACAAACTGTCCGAGGGTTATCAGTTTTAGTGGCGGTACGCGTCGCACGCCATAGCTACTGTACAAAAGGTATAAAAGCAAAGGGAACCGGTTTCCCGATTCCCTTTGCTTTTTTGTCCTGATCCCGTCAGGCCGGCGCCTGCACCGCCATCTGCTGTTGCATCAGCTGGCGAACAGTTTCGCACTTTGGCTCACGCACCATACAATACTGCACAAGATCAAAGTGGCTTCTCATCATTTCATGCAGGCCGAAGCCGCAATCAGTATAGAACTTTAGGTTTTGCGGGTTATGCGTTTCAAGTGTGACCAGCAGGCCCTTCTGGTCGGCATAGTCCAGCACCGGCCTCAGCAGGCGGTGCGCAATGCCAGCGCCTTGGCATTTAGGGTCAACGGCCAGATAGATAATGTGTATCCGCCGTTTGGTGTTCAGCCGATCAAGCCACTCAGAATTGAGGTACTTGCGTCCGGTGAAAAAGTTAATCAACGTGCCAAGGCTCCTATCGCCTTTTATTAGACACATATCGCTTTTAAGGGCGTAAAACGCCTCGGTGGCGTAATAATGCAGAGGATTATAGGCTTCTGTCTCGTCATCCAAAATGAGAAGACCATTCATTTCAGAAGAATCGGAAAACACATCGCAGGTATCATACATCTCGTGCACATCGCAATTGAACAGGCTGGGCAGTGCTTGCAGGCGAACCTTATCCTGCGGGATCAGCTTTTGGTATAGCGGGTCTTTTTCGAAGCATCTGCATAGAATTTGGATAGCGCGAGGAAGATCC
>DATMYZ010000320.1:0-9230 GCA_035560675.1 Clostridia bacterium | reverse complement strand
ATGTTATAATAATTAGGGTTTGGCCTAAGTATAGCCAAACAACACGGAATGCAAACCAATTGGGAGGTTTTTAAAATGGTAAAGGCTATCGTTGGCGGCAACTGGGGCGACGAGGGCAAAGGCAAAATGACCGATATGCTCGCGGCGGATTCTGATATTGTCGTCCGTTATCAAGGCGGCGCAAATGCAGGGCATACCATCGTAAACAATAAAGGAAAGTTTGCGCTGCATCTCTTGCCGTCGGGCGTTTGCTATGAGCATGTCACCAACGTCATCGGCCACGGTGTTGCCTTTGACCTCGCCAAGTTTTTTAAAGAGTATGATGCACTACTTGCTATGGGCATTAGACCTAATATTCTGGTCTCAGACCGCGCCCAGCTGCTGATGCCGTTTCACACGCAATTTGACACCCTTGAGGAAGAGCGGCTTGGCGCCAATAGCTTTGGCTCCACCAAATCCGGCATCGCACCCTTTTACTCCGACAAATATCTTAAAGTGGGCTTTCAGGTTTGCGAGCTTTTTGAGCCAGAGCGTCTAATGGCGCGCTTGACTGCGCTGTGCGACTATAAAAACTTGATTCTCGACTCCGTTTATCACCAACCTCCGCTGGATCCCAAGGTACTGTTCGATTATTTGCGCAGCTTTGCTGAGCGTTTGTCGCCCATGGTGACCGACACTGCCAAATTTTTGAACCAAGCTATAGCTGACGGCAAAACCATCTTAATGGAAGGTCAGCTTGGCGCGCTTCGCGACCCAGATCATGGCATTTATCCGTTCACCACGTCGTCCTCGCCGTTAGCTGGCTTTTCTACTGTCGGCGCGGGCATTTCTCCCTGTGCCATTTCAAACGTCGTCACTGTTGTTAAGGCTTATTCCTCCTGTGTGGGCGCAGGCGCATTTGTCTGTGAGCTTTCGGGCGACGAGGCGCATCAGCTGCGCGAGGAAGGCCACGAATATGGCGTAACCACAGGCCGACCCCGCCGCGTAGGTTATCTTGACCTCGTCGCTTCGCGCTATGGTTGCATGGTACAGGGCACCACTGATGTGGCGCTGACGCTGATAGACGTGCTAAGCTACCTTGATAAAATCCCGGTGGTCACCGCTTATGAAATTGACGGTGAAATTACCTCTGACTTCCCGTGCACGCCCAAGCTTGAGCGTGCAAAGCCAATCTTTGAGGTGCTTGACGGCTGGAAGTGCGACATTATGGGCGTCACTGAATATGAGAAGCTTCCCAAAAACGCACGAAAGTATATTGAATATGTTGAAAAGGCTCTGGGTTACCCCATCACCTATGTTTCGACCGGCCCGGCGCGTGAGCATATTATCTACCGCTAATATAACTAAGCAGCCGACAGTACCGCTCTAGTGGCGTACTGTCGGCTGCTTTTGTATTGCAGGAAACGGCATAATCGTTAGCTATTCCCCATTGTTAAATTCAAATAGCTTTTCGACAGGCAGGCCAAAAACCTTAGCGATGTCCATCGCCAGTTTTAGCGAGGGGTTGTAGAGCCCCTTTTCTAGTCTGCTGATTGTTTCTCTCCGCACATTTACCAATGCAGCAAGCTCCTCTTGCGTCATGCCTTTTTCAGCGCGATGAATTGGTAGATACGTCCGAAGTTCACTCATAAGACACGCCCTTCTCAAAATTCCGAAAGTATATATATTCTGCAAATTGCAGTATGCCAAAAATAATAAGCACTCCTTCTCCAGACAGGCCGAATGTGCCGCCGTTCCATCGCGAAATAACGGCATTGAACAATATCAAAATGACAAACAGATTGTAGGCATGGCTTTTGGCCTTTCGAATATTTCTGATGGCACGTTCATCCTCCGGCTCAGATTTTTTAATTAAACTCCACAGCATAGCCAGGGCATAAAAAGCGGCAATAGGGTAGAATAACCAGCCCTGCTCTACAGGCAGAACTCTATTGGCACATCCGAGAAAAATAAGCATTGCCCCCGTCAGGCATTTTTGAATCAAATATTTTGTGCTAAAAAACAACATATTATGTCCTCCATTATGTGATGTATTTGTATCTTATAAGATAAATATATCACATAGCAAGCCTGTCGTCAAGGCCAGTCGGAATTGCACAGCATCTTCACTGACTATTTAGAAAGTATCTACGGGGCACCATATCTCTACCATCAACCCACTGCCATGCAAAAAGCGGGCAAACAGCATCAGCTGTCAACCCGCTTAAAAGTTCAACTTATCGGTTTCTATATTATGTAGACGATTGCCTTGATCACACCAACAGCATATTGGCCACAACAGCTATCGCTGGCAGGGCCACAAGCGATATGACCGTAGTCACTGCCACCAGACTGCTAGGATATAATACCTCTGTGCCCAGCGAAGCACTCAGTAGTATCACCGACACAGCCGACGGGCAAGAGAAGCAGTATATCGCCGCCAGGCAGGCTGTTTCCGCACCGATGAACCAATCCGCAGCGCCAAGCGCCACAACAATGGCGATGCCGGCCAGCGGCACAACGACGGTTCGCAAAAGCGCCGCCCAATACATGCGCAGGCTTTTAAGATCAGAAAGCTTGAGATCAGCCAGAAACACGCCGGTAATAATCATTGAAAGCGGTGTCGTCAAGCCGCCGACCAGCCGAACAGTGTCGATAACTGGGTTAGGGATAGGTATCTGAAATCCAAAGACAAGCAGTCCCAGCACCACCGAGAGAATGCACGGATTATACAGCAGCTTTTTAGGGTTAATGCTACCGCCAAGCTCGGTGACGCCCTGCGTCCAGTGGAACAGCAAAAAGACCGATACAAAAGCCGTGGCATAAAAGGTGCTATCCTCGCCCAGCGTCGCCCGAATCAGCGGAATCGCCATATAGGCTGCATTAGCATAAATAATTCCAAAGCGTTCCGTACGGCAGGCCTGCCCACTTCGGGTGCAGATCAGCAGCCGCGAAGCCAGTATTGCAAGCAGGTGCAAGATCACCGCCAGTAAAAAGGTCAGGCCAAAGCCAGCCAGCAGCTCGTCTTGCATCGGACGGTAAAGCGACGAAAGCATAATCCCAGGAAGCGCGACATTAAGTAAAAAAGTGCTCAAATAACGCGCAACCCCCTCGGTGAGTATCCCCTTTTTGCTGCAAAAAACGCCCACCATAGTGAGCAGAAACATCATCACGACCTGATGTGCTACAATAATTGCCGACTGCATTTTACAAAATTCCCTTTCACAAAGCAAAAGCGAGGTGCCACAGAATACACGGTTTTGCGTATCCCGCGGCACCCCGTCATAACCATCGACAGGCTGTTTGATTCTCTCGCCGACGCTCGACGCGCCATGATTGTTAGACATCAAGAGGCAGCAAGCCTATGGATAACGTCCGTTATAATAACCGTTTTAGCTGATTATAGAACAGCTTTTTTCATTCTTGCAATGGCTTCCTTGGTCCTTTCGCGGTCACCAAAAGCAGTCAGGCGAAAATAGTTGCCGCCATTCTTGCCGAAACCAGCACCGGGAGTACCCACCACGTTGGCGGTTTCAAGCAGGTGATCAAAAAACGCCCAAGACTCCATGCCATTCGGGCACTCCATCCAGAGGTAGGGGGAATTTTCACCACCAACAAAGCGAATGCCCATCTCGCGCAGGCCGTCGCCGATGATCTTAGCATTTTCACGATAATAGTCAATATTCGCCTTAATCTGCTTTCTGCCTTCTGGAGAGAAAACAGCCGCAGCGGCGCGCTGGGTCACATAAGGCACACCATTAAACTTGGTCGTCTGACGGCGCAGCCACAACTTATTCATCTTCCCGTCCAACAGATCCGTCGGCACGACGGTGTAGCCGCAACGGGTGCCTGTAAAGCCGGCTGTCTTCGAGAAGGAGCAGAATTCAATGGCACAATCGCGCGCGCCTTCAACCTCGAAGATACTGCGGGGCAATGAAGGATCTGAAACAAAGCACTCATAAGCCGCGTCAAAAAGAATGACAGCGTTCTTCTTTTTGGCATAGGCGATCCACTCGGCGAGCTGCACACGATTGTAGACGGAGCCGGTGGGGTTGTTTGGCGAGCATAGGTAGATGATATCAGCATCTACAGCCGGGTCGGGCATGGCAAGAAAACCGTTTTCAAGCGTAGCATTCATTAGCGCAATGCGACGGCCCGCCATAACGTTGGTATCGACATAGACCGGATAAACCGGGTCGGGCACCAACACAGTGTTATCTGCGTCGAATACATCAAGGATATTGCCAAGATCGCTTTTGGCGCCATCACTGATAAAAATTTCATCAGCAGAAAGCGTAACCTTCATCTCTTCGGCGTAATAAGTGGCAATCGCCTCTTTAAGAAAATCGTACCCCTGCTCGGGGCCGTAACCACGAAAGCTCTCTTTTTTGCCCATTTCGTCGGCGGCCTCCTTCATAGCCTGCACCACAACCGGAGCAAGCGGCAGCGTGACGTCACCGATACTCAGCTTGATGATGTCGGCGTCGGGGTGTGCTGCGCTGTATTCTCTGGCTTTGCGGGCAACGCTCGAAAAGAGATAGCTGTCCTTGAGGTTATCATAGTTTGTATTGAGCTTCATAATTGAAATTTGCCTCCTTTAAATATTCGCAGTCATGCACAGAAATTTGAAGTTTGCCGCTTGGCGCGGCAGCCTATTTACCAGTAGAACAATCGGCGCGGCCGCAACCCAAATGCGCCATTTAAGATTGGGCTAAACCAACACTTCGCCTTCAAAAGCAACTGTTGCAGGCCCGGTCATCAGTACCGTTTCACCGGTGTAGCGAATAACTAAATCGCCCCCACGCAGCTTTAGGGTGATATCGGAGTTGATTTTGCAAAATCCGCAGAGCACTGCCGCAACAGCCGTCGCACTGGCGCCTGTACCACAGGCCAGCGTTTCGCCGCTGCCACGTTCCCACACCCGCATTTTCAGGGTGTGATCGTTGAGCACCTCGACGAATTCGGTGTTGACCTTTTCAGGGAAAATAGAATCGTTTTCATGTGCAGGACCGATTTTTTCAAGATCTAGCTGATCGACATTCTCGGTGAAAATTATACAGTGCGGGTTACCCATTGAAATGCAGGTAAAAGTTTGTGGTTTTCCGGCCAGCATATGTTTGACATTCAAAGCGCGGTCGCCCTTAAGCTTAACCGGAATTTTCTCTGGCTCAAGGATTGGCGCCCCCATATCCACCTGAACGGCGGTCACGATACCGTCTTCTACCGTCAACGTCAGCGTTTTAATGCCGCTAAGCGTCTCAAGCGTCACAATCGGCTTTTTGGCGATGCCGTGCTCGTATAAATATTTACCGATGCAGCGCGTGCCATTGCCGCACATTTTACCCTCGCTGCCGTCAGCGTTAAACATGCGCATCCGAGCGTCGGCTTTATCCGAGGGGCAAATGAGAATGACGCCGTCGCCGCCGACACCAAAATGCCGGTCAGAGAGGCGAACGCTAAGCACCTCAGGGGCTTCTACCAGCTGCTCAAAACAGTTAAAATAGATATAATCGTTGCCGCAGCCGTGCATTTTAGTAAATTTAAGCTTGTTTTTCTGCATGCCAATCTACCCTCCTCTCTCGGATAAATAAAAACGTCGGCAGAGTTTTTGACTAGACAAAAACTCTCTTCCGACGCCATTGCCTGAAAAAACCCAAAAGAAATTGTCCAATAAAAAGTAGTGGTCTCTAGTAACAAGCATTGGGCATTCCACAAATGCGTGGATGTTTGATTAGAGTTATTATAGCATAACCCCTGTTGTTCCGCAAGCAAAACCTTGGCGCCATTAAGCCAATTCTCAATTCATAAAACGTACTTTAAAGCAAAAGAGCCGCGGAGAAATTCTCTCGCGGCCCTTGGAATATAATTGTGTTTTCAGCTTACTTTTTGAGCCAGCTCATCATCTTGCGCAGCTGCGCGCCGACGATTTCAACAGGGTGTGCGGCTTCCATGCGTCGGGTAGCCAGGAACTTGGCGCGGCGGCCAGCACGGTTTTCAGAAATCCATTCAGAAGCGAAAGCGCCCGTCTGAATTTCGTTGAGAATCTTCTTCATTTCCTTGCGGGTATCTTCGGTGATGATTCGCTTGCCGGTGCGGTAATCGCCATACTCGGCAGTGTCCGAGATAGAATAGCGCATCATGGCAAAGCCGCCAGAGTTGATGAGATCGACAATGAGCTTCATCTCGTGCACGCACTCAAAGTACGCCATCTCGGGGGCATAGCCTGCCTCGACCAGCGTGTCAAAGCCCGCCTTCATCAGCTCGGTGACACCGCCACAAAGGACAACCTGCTCGCCGAACAGATCCGTCTCGGTCTCCTCTTTAAAGGTCGTCTCAATGATGCCTGCTCTGCCCGCACCGATACCGCTGGCATAGGCCAACGCATACTCGCGTGCTTTACCGCTAGCGTCCTGATGAATGGCAATCAGCGAAGGAACGCCCTTGCCCTCTTGATACTGGGTTCTGACCGTATGACCGGGGCCCTTGGGCGCAACCATGATAACATCAACGCCCTTGGGGGCTTCAATCTGCTTAAAGTGAATATTAAAGCCGTGCGCAAACATGATCACGTTGCCTTCGACGAGGTTGGGGGCAATTTCTTCCGCGTAGATATCGGCCTGCTTCTCATCAGGCAGAAGCAGCATAACGAAATCCGCAGCCTTTGCAGCGTCGGCAACCTCCATGACCGTAAGCCCTGCGGCTCTGGCCTTTTCGCAACTGGCGCTGGAAGCGCGCAGACCGACGATGACATTGACGCCGCTCTCCTTCAGGTTTAACGCGTGCGCATGGCCCTGGCTGCCATATCCCATAATTGCCACGGTCTTTCCGTCGAGAATTCCTAGGTTACAATCTGCGTCATAAAACATTTTTGCCATTTTGTTTACCCTCCAAATATTACATCATTTATTTCTTATTCTAAGTGCCGCCCCGCTTGAGTGCATCCGCACGGACCGCGGCGCTCTTTCAGGTTTAAGGCGCTTATTTCGGCGCATTGAGAATCGCTTCCTTAACGGAGGCACCGCCCGGTATCATCGGCATAACCATTTCATCTTTATCAATGAGGCAGTCGATCACGCAGGTTCTGCCAGAGGCAAGCGCCTCTTTAAAGCAGGCTTCAAAACCGGCTATCGTGTCGGCGTGGTACCCCTTGGCACCGAACGCATCAGCAACTGCGGCAAAATCGGTCTTGCGTTCGGGATCGGTCGCCGCATATCGATTGCCGTAAAATAGCGTCTGCCACTGCCGAACCATACCAAGCACCCGATTGTTCATCACCACCGTAACAATGGGCAGATTATAGCTAACCGAGGTACAAAGCTCGTTGAGGTTCATGTGGAAACAACCGTCACCGGTAATGTGTACCACCCGACGCCCTGGAAATGCCACCTGTGCACCGCAGGCCGCACCATAGCCAAAGCCCATGGTACCAAGCCCGCCCGAGGTGAGGAATGAACGCGGCCGCGTGCGTTTGCAATATTGCGCCGCCCACATCTGGTGTTGTCCAACGTCAGTAACGATAATAGCATCTTCGCCGGCTATGTCGCAAATCAACGTCATCATGTCGCTGGGGCACAATGCTTCGTTGCGAAACTGCGGCTTTTGATCTTGTTTGCGCCACGCGTTAATCTGTTCTAGCCATTCGGGGTGATCGTTCTTCTCAATCAGGGGCAGCAGGGCATCCAGTACCGCGCCAACATCGCCCGTGATAAAATGATCCACCATGACATTTTTGTTCATTTCGGAGCAGTCAATATCAATGTGAATGATCTTGGCATCTGCGGCAAACTGTGCTGGATTGGTCGCGACGCGGTCGGAGAATCTTGCGCCGATAACCACTAGCACGTCGGCGTTGCTAACCGCAAGTGCACTAGAAATATTGCCGTGCATGCCAATCATGCCAATGTTCAGCGGATCTTCGTAAGACAGCACACCGGTGCCCATAATGGTGTGGCAAGCGGGCAGCGACGCCTTGTGTATCATTTCATACAGCTTATCGGAACCATTTGCGGCGATGACGCCCCCTCCAAAATGAACCATTGGGCGCTTGGCGGCATTGATCAGCCGGGCGGTTTCTTCAATTACCTTCGGATTGATAGCAGGGCACGCTTTTTCGCGAATATCATCCGGTACAGGCTCATAAAACTCACAGACTGCAGCGGTGACATCCTTAGGAATATCGACCAGAACCGGTCCTGGACATCCCGAACCAGCAATCCGGAAGGCCTCGCGCAGGGTGTGTGCCAGCTCGTCAACGCTGCGCACCACCATATTGTGCTTGGTAATGGGCATTGTAATTCCTGTGATATATATTTCTTGAAAGCTGTCTCGGCCAATCATGGAATTGGGCACATTCGCCGTAATCGCCACTAGAGGGATAGAATCCATATAGGCAGTAGCGATGCCGGTAACCAGATTGGTACTTCCGGGGCCTGAGGTCGCCATGACAACACCGGTTTTCCCCGTGGCTCTGGCATAGCCGTCTGCGGCGTGTGCTGCGCCCTGCTCGTGGGCGGTCATAATGTGTTTAATACTCGGCGTTTTAAAAAGCTCATCATAAATATTTAGGATGGTGCCCCCCGGGTAACCGAATACTGTGTCTACACCCTGTTCCTGCAAGACCTTTAAAACTATTTGAGAACCGTTAAGCTTCATCTGATTCTCCCCTTTCCCTCTTTTTACGAAAATAAAAAAGCCCATGTCTCATGATTTTAGATAATCAAGAGACAAAGGCTAAAAAGCGCTCTGTGGTACCACTCTAATTGCCGATGCATTTTCTGCATCAACCACTCTGCGCATCTGTTGTCTAAAAACAAATGCCGTGCACCATAACGTGTGCAAATCGTCCGAGCCTACTTAAATCATTCCGTTCGGTCGGCCGCTCGGGGATGACCTTCGCTTTGCTTTAAAACACCGCCTCACACCATACCGGCGGCTCTCTGAAGTTTTAAAAACAGGCTACTGTTCCCGTCATTGCGTTTGGGTTATGTAATTGTTTTGTTTAATTATATCGGTTTAAGCCGAAATGTCAATTGTACGTTACGTATAAATTCAAAAGTAAGATCAGCGGATTTTAGGTTATTAACAACACATCAGACAACTATTTTGCTCTATTTTGCCCACAAACCACTTTGTTGCAATAAAAGTTTGATGTGCTAATACTATAAATTAATGACATTGACCAAAGTTTATGCAATAAGCTAAAATTTCCTGTCTGATCTTACCCTCAAAACAGGCGTATTTGACTAAATAAC
>DATMYZ010000319.1:0-4555 GCA_035560675.1 Clostridia bacterium | reverse complement strand
CTATAATTTGAGTACACAAGTGGGATACAAACAATCGATTGGCAAATCCATGCATGAGATAAAAACCACCGAAGAGGGAGCAGCTATGAAAATTACGAAGATTGAAATACTCAAGGTGAAAACACCACGTCCAACCTGGAGACCTGTTTACTGCCGCATTTATACCGATGTCGGTATCTATGGCGACGGTGAAGCGGCCCTAGCCTACGGGCGTGCTGCCGACGCCGGATTTGCCGCCGTCAAGGAATTTGCCCAACTCATCTTAAATATGGACCCCTTAAAAAATGAGGTTATTTGGGATAAGCTTTACAAAACGACCTTTTGGGGCCAAAACGGCGGGCCTGTCATTTTTGCCGCTATAGGGGCGATTGACATGGCGTTATGGGATATCAAGGGCAAATATTACAAAGCTCCAATTCATGAACTACTGGGAGGTGCCAGACGCGACAAGCTTCGCTGCTACGCTAGCCAACTGCAAAACGGATGGGAGAACGGACAGGATAATTATGTGTTCCAATACACACCAGCTGATTTTGCCGACGCAGCCAAAAAGGCTGTTGCCGAAGGCTATGATGCCATTAAGTTCGATTTCTTTGAAAAAAAGCCAGACCAGTCAGCCGATTATAACACCGAAGACCGGCGCTGCTTTGTGCACCCGAAAGATCTCTACATATTAGAAGAACGGCTGGCAACGGTTAGAGAGGCCGTCGGCCCCCGCGTAGATATCATTGCCGAGGCTCATTCCCGCATGGACGCCCCCGGTGCGATTCGGTACGCAAAAATTCTTGAAAAGTATGATGTCCTGTTTTTTGAAGAACCCAACACCCCGACCCCTTATATGACTAAATATATTGCTGAACAGGTCTCTATTCCGCTGGCCGGCGGAGAGCGCGTATATAGCAGGTGGCAGTTTGTGCCCTACTTTGAAGATCGATCTCTGCAAGTCATTCAGCCTGACCTGGGCAACTGTGGTGGCTTTACTGAAGTCAAAAAAATATGCGATATGGCGCAGGCTTATGATGTGTCGGTGCAGGCGCATATTTGCGCGAGCCCCCTTTCGACCACGGCAGCCATTCATCTTGAGGCTGTCATTCCCAATTTTGTCATTCATGAGCATCATATTGTCAATCGAATTACTTACAACATGGGTCTGACCACAGTGAACGAGCAACCCCAAAACGGATATTTGCTTGTTCCAACCGCCCCCGGTCTTGGCAACGAAATCAGCGAACAGGCTTACCGCCAGGCCGAAGAAATCGCTGTTGTTACACTGTAAAAGGCCATGAGTCGGTGACCACCGCATCATATGCACTTGCCCGCAGTGGTTATACCACCCCACCTCTACCCGTCTGCTTTGCATTTTTAGAAATTTGGGAAGCACACCAGGTAAGCAACTAGTAGCCACTGCGATACAATGAAAAGAATTAAAAGAGAAGCAGGAAAGGAAGGAGAATTTACATGAAAAAGATTTTATCGTTCGCACTTACACTCACCATGCTTACCGCAATTTGTTCCGGATGCCTCAGTGGAGGGCCAAGCGCGGCTCCTGGATCGTCCACCGCTGCTGAGTCCAGCAGTACACCAGCCGTCAGCGAATCGAGTCAGATGGCAGCCGATGCTATCGGGCTCAAGCTTTCTACGACGATGAAGCAGTTAGAGCTGACCACCGTGCCCAACGGCATGGGTATTAAGGCTATGGATGACGGCCTGCGTGCAAAGAGTAACGGCGCCCTCTATGTGGATATGTATCTCGACGGCGTCCTCGGCAGCAGTGCTGATGAGCTGATTGGAGGTGCCCAAAATGGCGCTTTTGATATGATTGCGCTGGCTTTTGGCAGTTGGGGCGACTACACCGACGCTTTTGCGCCTCTGTCTATCCCTTATCTGTTCACCAGCACCGAACAGCTTTATCAGTTTATTGACGGCAAGGTCGGCAATGAGATAAAGGCAAAAGTAGAACAAGATACCGGCATGGTTGTTTTGGCATTCCTTGACGTGGGCTTTCGAAATGTGACCAACAACCGCAAACCGATTGTGACACCTGCTGATATGAAGGGTCTGAAAATTCGCACATTGAATGACCGTTATCAGATTGCAGCTATGGAAGCGCTGGGTGCCTCAACCCAGCAGATCAGCTTCTCCGAGCTGTACTCCGCTTTGCAGCAAAAGCTGGTGGATGCGCAGGAGAACCCTATCATCAACACTTATACGTCAAAGTTTTATGAGGTTCAAAAATACATGACCCTCACGCGGCACAATTATACCTTTACCATTCTTGCAGTTTCTAGAACTGCGCTCAACCGCCTTACCCCCGAGCAACAACAGTTGGTTATTGACATGGGCAAGGTTGCTCAGGATACCTGCCGCTCTCAGCTGGCGGCTAGAGAAGCAGAAATTCTAAAAGAGCTCAACCAAAAAATGGAGGTATATGATCCCACTGTTGAAGAGCTACAGAAATTCCAAGAGGTTGCTAAAACCTCCTGGGCACAGATTGAAGCGGACATGGGGAGCGAAAAATTTAACCATTATGTCGATACCGCTAACCAGATTTCCGCATCACTCAAGTAATCGGATAACCGAAGGCCGAGTTGAACCTGTGTACATGAACCGGCGATTGATTTCTGTGTTTCAATCGCCGGTCACCCTGCTAAAATCACGTTTTCTCAGAGAAAGATGAGGGAGCCCCATGAAAGAAAAGTTTTGTCTCAAGACTTTACTCAACGAGTTTGAAATCTATCTAGGCACAGCGGTATTTCTTATTTTGACCGCATTACTGACTATTCAGGTTGTTTCACGTTATGTGTTTAACAACGCCATTACATGGGCCGAGGAACTGGCAGTGATCATGTTCGTCTGGCTAATCTATCTGGGCGTCGCCGGAGCGGTTACCAAACGCAAGCACCTGAAGATTGACGCGCTGATCAACGCGGTGCCCTTTAAAGTCAAGCGGGTACTGTTGATTCTTGACAATCTGATTACATTTGCCTTCTGCGCTTATGTGGCCTTTCCCTTTAGCCAACTGATTGTCAATCTTTCAGGCAGCGGCGTAAAAACTTCACTGCTGCGCCTTCCTAAAAATATAGTTTACAGCATTGTTCCCATTTGCCTTGTTTTAACCTGCATCCGCCTGATTCAGGACACGATTCGGCTAACGAAGGAAAATGAAAAGGAGCTAGGAAACACAGATCCCACCATAGATATTGAAGCGCTGGAGGCACAGGCGAGAGCGCTACAGCTTCAGCGCGCATCAAGAAAGGAGCGTGTTTAAGCCATGGGTGTTGTTGTACTGTTTACTGTCATGGCGGTTACGCTGGCTATCGGCGTTCCTATCGGGGTCAGCCTCGCGCTTTCTATGTATGTGTTGTTGGCCGTTCAGCCTGTTACGACCAGCGCCTTTATTGCACAGTCAATGTATTCTGGCGTCGCGTCCTTCACCATGCTGGCACTGCCTTTTTTTGTACTGGCAGGCGGCATTATGGATACTGGTGGCATTTCCAAGCGGATCGTATCAGTCGCTAACGCCATGATTGGTAATGTTACTGGCGGTCTGGGCATCGTTACCATCATCGCCTGCATGTTTTTTGGGGCTATTTCGGGTTCCGCGCCGGCTACGGTAGCCGCTATTGGTGCAATTATGATTCCCAGCATGATCATCAACGGCTATGATAAGGTTTACGCGACCGGTCTGGTCGCCGTAGCTGGCAGTCTGGGCGTTCTGGTACCGCCAAGCTACCCCATGGTTATCTACGGCGTGACCAATAATGTGTCTATCAGCGCACTGTTCATGGCCGGAATAGGCCCCGCGCTGGTAGTGGGCGTTGTTTTGATGATATTCAATTATTTCTATTGCCGCAAACACGGGCTAAAAGGCAATGAAGAGACCTTTAGTATCGTCAGACTCCTTAAAGCGATCTGGCACGCAAAGGCAGCACTTCTGATGCCGGTCATTATTCTCGGAGGCATTTACAGCGGCATTTTCACCGCGACAGAGGCAGCGGTAGTTTCGGTTGTCTATGGCATTATCGTGGGCCTTTTCGTTTATAAGGAAATCTCATTTATAAAAGTGATCTGCTTATTCAGAGATAATGTGGCATTCATCGGTGGCATGATGTTCACCTTTGCCCCGGCTGCAGCACTGGGCAGCGTATTCTCTTACTTGGGCGTGCAGCAGACTATCAGCAATTTCTTTCTTGGCATCTCGACCAATCCCTACATTGTGTTGCTGTTTATCTTTGCGATACTGTCGGTAGCCGGTATGTTCATTCAGACAACCCCCTGCACCATCATCCTGTCGCCCATTCTGCTGGCTGTGGCTCAGTCGGTTGGCATTAATCCTGTCCATTTCGGCGTCATCATGACATTGGCGCTGTGCATCGCCTTTGTCACGCCACCAGTCGCCTCCAATCTTTTTGTGGCTATGACCATGACGGGTCTGAGTATGAATAAGCTGGTTAAGGTAGCATGGCCGTTAATCATCGCGCTGTTTATATGTCTCTTCATCTGCGGCTATGTGCCCGGCATCAGCCTCGGCATTCTTGATTGGTTTGGTATTCCC
>DATMYZ010000318.1:0-6874 GCA_035560675.1 Clostridia bacterium | reverse complement strand
TCTGTATCCGCCGACGCATCCAGTGCTTCTAATTTATGCAAGAGGTTTGCGGATTTTAAAGAATCCGGCAACTGGAACCGCTCGCTGTCGCGCAGTAAAAGCGCTCTGAGCCATTGCTGCTCATCCTGTAGGTCTTCAATGTCTTCAGTGTTAATATCTTGATCGTGTTCGCTCATATACGGCAGTTCCCCCCTTCTGTCATAGCATTAGGTTATTCCAAAATGCGCCGCAGCTTTCTCAATGTTCGGTGCAGCTTGCTGCTAACGGTTCCATGCGGCAGCTCGAGCATTTCTGATACCTCTCGGGTCGTATAGCCCTGCACGGTCGCTAGCATGACGATTTGTCTTTCTTCATCAGAAAGGGCGCCAACCGCGTCCCAAACCGATATTTTATCAGACGGCGAAACGCCGTCTGGAACGCTTGGTTCTTCCAGAATATCATCAATGTCAATGTTTTTGCGTTCCTTTATGTAACCGGCGATGTGGCGTTTGCATCGCACTGACAGAATGGTCATCATCCAGCGTTTAAAGCTGCTCTCATCTCTAAGGTTTTTGATGCCCTTGTAGGCTTCCACAAAGGTTTCGCTCACAGCATCCTCCGCGTCCTGCTCGTTGCCAAGGGTATAAAGCGCAACTCTATAAAGCTCAGGTGCAATCATATCATACACCTGGGCAAAGCTTTCTCTGTTCCCTTCTTTTGCCGACCGGACAATTTCTATGTCGATCACTCTAGCTGCACACCACCAATCTCAGCGGTTCGCCTATTATGTGCGATAACGAGCCGTTATTATTGCATTGCTGCAAATAAAATTCTATCTTTTGCCTATATGCCCAAATACATGCGTATCCCAAGACCGAATGTTTCAAAAAATTAAGTGAGCTTCCCTTCGTTTAAAAGAAACCTCACTATGATGCCTTTTCTATTTTACCCGTTATTGTCTAATTCGTCAACCTGTGCATTTAGGAAATGTCCAAGTGTTGCAAAAAGTACCGCAATATCTGTCCCTATAGAAAACTGTTCAATATACGCGACATTAAACGCCATTTTGCGTGGCAGAAGCAACTCTTTATACACCCGCTCACTGTCGTCGGAATCAAGGTATTTAGTCTCGTCGCAAAACTTAAGTGAAGCCTGAGACGTCAACCCCGCCGGCAGCATCAGCGTTGAAAGCATCGTATCGTCATAACACGCCACAAAGCAAGCCAGCTCCGGCCGGGGACCGACAAAGCTCATGTCGCCCTTTAAAATATTAAAAAGCTGCGGAAGCTCATCGAGCCGATAACGGCGCAAAAATTTACCCAGCGCCGTGATGCGTTTGTCGTTATGAACCGTGATACGCACCTGCTGGTTTTTCTGCGGTGCCATAGTGCGAAATTTATAAATGGTAAACGTCCTAAGATATTGCGTGATGCGCTGCTGCCGAAACAGCACCCCACCGTTACCCTCGGCCAGTATCATAGCCGAGATAACCGCCATAGGCACTGCAAGCAGCAGCAACAGCACCAGTGCCAGAAAGATATCCATGCTGCGCTTAACCGCAAGCTGCCCCTGTTTTTGACGCAGTGCATGATAGAACGGCAGCACCCGTTCATTTTGCATTGCGCAGGGCAGATTTGCAAATGGCGGCAGCAACATGGCGAATCTCCCCTCTGCTCATGCGCGGATAAAGCGCCTGCGGTTCTCCTTTAAGCTTGACCAACAGCTTAGGCGGGAACAGCAGACTCTGTATGGAATCTGCAAACCATTTTATAAGGGCCTTTAATCCCTTTTGCCGCGTGCCAATAACAGATTTTTCATGTCTTTTTCTGCTTCCCACCGCTCAGTTCCTCCAAAAGCGTTTGATAATATTTTGCGATTACCTCATATCGATATTGCCGCTCAATTGCCCGCCTGCCGCGCATACCGATTTTCTGCCGCTGCCCGTCGGTCATGGCCAGCATTCTAAGTATCGCATCTCGTGTTTGTATCTTGTCCGAAGCGGGCACGGTTATCCCGCATTTTGCATAAGAAACCGGGTGATTTTTGCAGGGAGCCGAAATAATGACAGGCCGTCCCGCAGCCATGTAGTCATAGAGTTTATTCATAGCGATGCCATAGCGATAAACCGACAGGTTGCGGATACCCAGCCACAGCAGATCAGCCTGCTGCAACAACGCCTGCACCTGCGGATGCGCCACCGCGGGTAAAAAAACGACGTTATTCGTCTTGCTTTGTTCAAGTTCCTCCATTTCCGCGCCTGCACCCACGCAGACAAAGCCGACATCCGGCAAAACTGCGGCGACGGCCAATAGCTCGTCCACCGCGTTAGCACGCGCAATTCCTCCGGCATACATGACCAGAGCCGAGTAGCAGTCCTTCGACTGTTGTATCGCGTGCATATGCCCTTCGGGCGGCGCGGCTTGGGTTTCATCAGCAAAGGCATTTGGGATATACTCCATGCGCTTGGTTGTAATCCCACGACTGACGCAATAGCGGCCTAGCTGCGGCAGCAGCGATACCACCGCGTCACTTTGCTCAAGGGCGCAGCGCGCCATATAATCAATAAGTCGCATCAACGGGTGCTTTGGTGAAAAACCGTAAAGCTCAATGAGCGACAGCGGCCAAATATCATGCATCTCGTAGACCAGCACTGCATTGGTTTTCTTGGCAAGCGCTTTTGCGGCAAAAAAATCAAACGGATGCGTGGAGGATGCGACGACAACGTCGGGTTTAAAAATCTTGGCAATCTGCCCCTGATGCCGCAAAAGACCGGTCGCAAATTGCATAGCGTTTTGCGCCCGCGCTACCCCGTTACCCGCATAGGATACCGTGTTAAGAATACCATAAGCGACGCCCTGCACATCGATAAGCACAAGGTCGCTTTTTATATCGGGATTCTTTTTGCGAAGATGCGAATAACTGGCTGTTAAAACAGATGGTTTTATACCCAGTTTTGACAGCGCCACCGACAGATAATATGGGCGGTACTCCATCCCCATCTCGGGTGACCCCGCATATTGATTGATAATTAAAAGGTTGATGGTTGCCGTCTTCCCTTCTGTTCCAGCGCGTCAAAAAACTGCAAGAGCCGTTCCTCATCCGCTTTAAAGCTAAACTTTTGCCGCGCGGTTTTAATATCAACTGTCGCGGCTTGCGCTATGACCTGCCGAATAGCCAAAATGGCATCTTCATCCGAATCAGCAGCGACAAAGGTTACCCCGGATATCACCGCGAGCTCACGCCAGTGTAAAAAATCACTGGCAATTACCGGCAGTCCCGCGCACAGATATTCAAAGAGCTTAATCGGCTCGCTCTCGCGGTAAGAGGGTGTATCGTCCAGCATGAGAAGCCCCGCACTGCATTTAGCATACAGGTCGGCAATGCCCTGGCGCTCCAGCACGCCGAGGTATTGCACGCAGGCATACTCCGGCATAGCCTGAGCCTGTTGCCGCACTGCTTGACTTTCAAACGCGCCCGCCAGCAGCAGCGTGACGCCTGCCGCATGGCAGCAGCGTATCATGCGGTACAGTCCCCGCTGCTGGGTAAGCGCACCCGCGTAACAAACGGTATTAGGCACTCGTAATACGCTGTTGCGCGCCGTGTCAAACAGGGCGCAATCCTCCTGCGTAGGTCGGTTCTGCACCACGCAAACCCGGTCGTTAATCCCCTCGAGCGTCAGGGCAATGCCTTCGGTAGCGGCGAGAACCCCGTCGGCCAACGGCAGATAACGTGTCAGTAACCTGCGTCCCCAGCGTGAGGCTGCATTGCTCAACAACGCAGGAATCCATGGCTTAGTACGCAATTGTGCCGGAAGGTCCTCATGCGCGTCATAGGCCGTAATGATCACCATGCGCTGTAAATCTGCAAGCAGCGGCAGCAATTCTGGATCATGCAGCACACAGATATCCGCACGGCTTTGTTGCAGCGCTTCAGCGGCAGCCTTACGCGCGCTCATCATACGCCAAAGCCGCCCACCGGGCAGTGCCACCCTGCAAAACCGAATACCGCTTTCATCTGAACCAGCAAAATGGGTATTAATAATTTCTACCCGCCAGCCGGCTCTAGCCAATGTTTTAGCTTCTTTGTGATAAATGCGCACATCATCGTGCGGATGCGCTGTCGTTATCATTGCAATGCGATGGTTCATTTGCTGTTCCCTCCTCTTATCCGCCGGTCGCACGCCTGCGCTTTGACCGTCTGGTATTCTACCGCTACCAGCGCTGCAAACAAGACAAAATAGCGATCATACAACAGGCCAAAGCGGTTTGATACCAAACTGTTTATCATGCATATCGCCAGAATCATGCCAATTGGAAATCCGGTGAAAGGTCGCTTTAGCGCAATGAAAATACAGCTTATCGCCACGGCAAAAACAAGATAAATCAAGGCGGCCAGCTTAATAATTCCGCCGTCAAGCAAATCGGCCAGCAACATGTTGTGCGCTGACAGCGCGCCCAGCCGCGCTGTCCTGTCGGGATAAATCACGTCTAGCGGGGCGGTGATTTGATCGTATAATAATATATTTTCACCGCCACCTCGGCCAAAAACCAGCTCAAAAGCAGAATATTTTGAAAGCGATTCTAGCGCAATGCCCCAGATAACTTTACGTTTTTCTAAAATAGAACTGCTGCGAATTGTTTCATACCGTTCAATTAACTCTGTTTCAGCGGCGGGCGCTTGTGCAATTCTGCGAGTCTGACTGCCGGGTGCATTTATCTGCGCCAAGCCGTGCCGAAACAGCGCCGTTTCGCCAACGCTAAGTGCCACTATAACCAGAATGCAGCCGAAGGCCGCCCCAGTCCTAAACATGCCGTATGGCCGTAAGCCCGCAGTAAGCAGCGCCACAGTAAGCACCACGATCACAACAGGCAACATAATGAGCACCCTGCGCGAGCCAGATAAAACAGCCAGCGCTAAATTAGCAGGCAGCAAAGCCGCCAGTGCCGCCAGCACTTTTTTCCTTTTTGTAGCAATAGCCCCGAATACCAACGCAATAAGACCAGTCACCAGTTGGGCAGCATACATGTTATAGTCTCGACGCATTGAAAAACGCGCCGTGTAATAAAGTGGCAGCTTTAACGGCAAAAAATAATAGGCCAGTGTGTAGAGCGACACCGTGACTGACGATAATCCCACTGCTAGCAGCACCAGCTTGGTTAAGTCCCCCCTGTACCGCAAAATGCAAATAGACGCAAATATCAGCATAAGCACTGCCACTACGCGGTACTTTTGCCAGGCAAGAACTAAATCACCAAAAATAAAAAAGTTGACGGCATCCGCCGAAAAATAAAAGGCTGTTGCAATCAGCACAGCACTTTTGGAATTTGACAAAAATGCCGACAGGCTTTTAAAAAACCGCTTAGCTCCCCAGATCAGCACTATTGCTAGAAGCACGGCGCAAATTTCTGAAGCATATCCGAAATCGACGCCGGCCAGTCCTGTGCTCAGGAAAAATATGTTTGCCAACGTTACTACAAGTAAAATCCCATCTATGTCCATGCCGCACCTCCAGCCAAACGCTACATTCTAGTATTCGATGGAAAAAACCGCTTATACATATTGACTGATTTATGAGTAAAAGATATACTTTTTATTATTCTGATCCGCCTATGTGAAAAGGAGTGTACCTTATGAGAACTTTGGAAAAAATCAGCGACTACGCAGGTAAGTATATGTCCTTAATCGTCATTGTGGTCGCCGCAGTGGCACTGTTTTATCCGCCGGCATTAGCCTGGATTAAAACGCGTTGGGTGAACACACTTCTGGGCGTTGTTATGTTCGGCATGGGCCTGACTTTAAAACCGTCTGATTTCAAGGTCGTGTTTTCTCGCCCTAAGGACGTTATCATCGGTTGTCTTGCGCAGTTCACACTTATGCCGCTGATCGCCTTTTTATTGACTAAGGCTTTCAACCTTCCTACTGAGCTGGCCGTCGGCGTTATTCTGGTTGGTACCTGCCCGGGAGGCACCTCCTCTAACGTTATGACCTATTTGGCAAAAGGTGATGTGGCTCTTTCAGTGGGGATGACCAGTGTTTCAACGATTCTTGCGCCATTTCTGACGCCGCTGCTTACCTATCTCTATGCTGGACAACGTGTTGACGTCAATATGGCGAACATGTTTATATCGATTATCAAGGTTGTCATTGTGCCGATTGTACTTGGTTTTATTGTCAATAAATTCTTTGGTAAGGCAACCTCTGAACTAACCAAAGTGCTGCCGCTCGTATCTGTAACAGCCATTGTCATGATCGTCGCTGCCGTTGTTTCGGCTAACTCGGCTAAAATTCTCTCCAGCGGTCTGTTGATTGTAACCGTGGTTGTCTTACACAACATTATCGGATACGCCACCGGGTTTACCGCAGCAAAGCTGTTAGGTATGAACCTTTCTAAGAGCACCACCGTGGCTATTGAGGTGGGCATGCAAAACTCCGGTCTTGCGACCTCGTTGGCAGCCACTCATTTTGCTACCATGCCGCTGGCAACTATTCCGGGTGCCGTTTTCAGCGTATGGCATAATATTTCGGGCTCTATTTTTGCCAACATCATGGCTCCGCTGGTGGAAAAAGATACGTCTACCGGCGCTAAAAGAGATGGCTAGACGTTGTGCAATGTTCCTTTATCAGCAGGAATACTGGATATATTGCAAGGATGGCACGGCGGTTTAACTGCCGTGCCATCCTTTTATATTAGCCTACTGCCACTATAAACGCATCGGGAATCCTTATCATACCGCAGGAATTATTGCAGTTGACTGCTTGCAAAAAATAATGCTTTATGTTATAATAAGCGTCGGTCGATTTTCAGCTCAAGCCCGTAAAATGCTGGTATGGCTCAGTTGGTAGAACAGCGCATTCGTAATGCGCAGGTCGCTGCTTGTTGCTTGCTGGTAAGGAC
>DATMYZ010000317.1:0-13091 GCA_035560675.1 Clostridia bacterium | reverse complement strand
ATATAATTCTTATAACTTAAAAGATATTGGAAGTAGCTGCTTTACGAATTTGGTCTAGTGTTGACCCAATAGAAATTCCAGATAGTATTTTTCTGGGGAGCCAAATGCACATAATTGCTTAATTTAAAATAGACCTTTCGCTTTCTTTATCAAAAAAATGCGCTTTTTCCATATTCAATGCAAATTTCAGCGCTGTACCCGTCCTCGCACTGGTATCTGATTTTACACGAGCTGTAAAACTGAACGCTTCAATATCAAAGTATAAAAACACTTCTGCACCAAGCAGTTCGTATACGCGAATGATAGCAGTAATTACCCGCTCGGGATACTGCGCTATATAAAATGCCTCTTCAATAAGATCTTCCGGACGTATTCCCATAACGACCGTTCTTCCCACGCAGCCCTTCTCCTGTAGAATATTCGCCTGTCCATCTGGGACGGCAAGCTTGTACTCTGCCAAAACGGCATACAACCGATCTTCTTCTTTTACAATTTTAACATCTGCCATATTCATTTGTGGCGATCCGATAAAGCCTGCCACAAATTTGTTAACAGGGTGATTATATAAATTTAAAGGCGTATCCACCTGCTGTATAATGCCGTCTTTCATGACAACGATGCGCGTGCCCAGCGTCATGGCTTCAATTTGGTCATGAGTAACATAGACAATCGTAACGCCCAAACTCTGGTGCAGCTTGGATATCTCTGTGCGCATCTGGACGCGAAGCTTGGCATCCAGATTAGAAAGCGGCTCATCCATCAGAAAAACCTTGGGGTCGCGAACAATGGCACGACCCATGGCAACGCGTTGACGCTGTCCGCCGGACAAAGCTTTCGGCTTGCGGTCAAGCAGGTGCTCTATGCCCAGAATTCTGGCTGCATTATGAACTTTTTCCAGAATCTTATTCTTAGGCATCTTTCTCAATTTCAGGCTGAAAGCCATGTTATCATATACCGCCATGTGCGGATACAGGGCATAATTTTGGAACACCATCGCGATATCGCGGTCTTTTGAGTCTTTATTGTTGACCAATGTATCGTCGATGTAAAGTTCCCCTTGGCTGATTTCCTCCAGTCCTGCTATCATCCGCAGCGTTGTGGACTTTCCGCATCCTGAAGGACCTACAAAAAAACTCCTTGTCTTCAATCTCTAGATTAAAATCTCGAACGGCTTCAAATCTGTTGTCATACTTTTTACCAATATGCCTCAGCGATAAATGTGCCATAGACTGACCTCCTGCATGTAATATCCGGTATTTTCCCGTTTTCGGGGCAAAGGAACGGCGCGGGCAATGCTACACTTTTTGCTCATCCGGGCGTTTTTTACCCGAAAAGCGGCTCCACCGCAGGATACAACTGCCTAAACCGATGATAGCCCTGCTCGTATGCCGCAGCCAATTCTTTATCAGGTTCCACAGTTTCAGTTACGCGAACAATTTGACGGCACGCCTGCGCAAGATCAGCATACTGTCCACAGGCAACCGCAGCAAACATGACGCTACCCAATCCCGCCCCACCCTCGTCCAAGACGGTATCAATGGGGATATTGAGCACATTTGCAATGATTTTTTTCCACAGAGAACTTTTTGCGCCACCCCCGCAGATGGTTGCTCGAGGGGCATCAATATCCAGGCTTTTTACCACCTCAAGAGAATCTCTAAGCCCATAGGCAACCCCTTCCATCACGGCCTGCGTCATTTGCGCACGGCTTGTGTCCAGAGACATGCCTAAAAACATACTACGGATTCTCGGGTTATTATGAGGTGAGCGCTCTCCCATAAGGTAGGGCAGAAAATACACCGAATTTTTCCCCAGCGTGCAGATACCCTGCTGCTCCCCCGTATAATCCTCGGTTTGAAGGATTTGCTCTGTCCACCACTGATTGCAGGCCGCCGCGCTCAACATGCATCCCATCAGATGGTATTTTCCGTCCGCATGTGCAAAGGCATGCAGGGCGTTATGCTGATCCATATGAAAGGTATCGGACGAAACAAAAATCGTACCCGAGGTTCCCAAGGAAATATTGCATTTCCCGTCGCCTATTGTACCCGATCCTACAGCGGCAGCGGCATTGTCCCCTGCGCCAGCAGCGATCTTGACCGTTTCGGGCAGACCAAGCGCTTGCGCAACCGACCTGCTAATAATACCGATCGCCTGATAGCTCTCGAACAGTTTCGGCAGCATGTCCTCGGTTATATGGCAGATCTCCAGCATCTCTCTGGACCAACATTTATGCGCAACATCCAGCAGAAGCGTCCCCGATGCATCAGAATAGTGTGCTTTGTTTTCTCCAGTTAGCACCTTCGCCGTCGTATCGTACAGCGCTCCGTCAATCGCGGCATTACAGCCAATCTGAATGAATTCGTCCAGCAACGTCTGTATATTAGAGTTAGCTAAAGTCATTATCGTTGTTTCCGCTTCAATTGTTCTCTTTTGAAAATAATCATTATACTGATTTTTCAAATAGCTGTTCGTTATAAATACTAGCAGCACAACAGTAAAGAAAAAGATAGTCGAAATTCCACACCAGCTGTGGTTTTTATAGTACCCCCACACCGTCAGAAACTGTTCCCGAATTGTCTTTACACATTTTTCCACAACACAATTTCTCCCCATGTCAGGCTGATCTTTTTCACGCGCCAAATAATGCAGAGGAACTGATCATTCGTTTCTACAGCCAGTAACTCCACCTGAGCGATTGTCCGAGTTCATTCTGTCAAATATCTAAAAATACTATACTCTGTTTTTCAACAGATGGTCAAGCCTATACATCAGATAATCCACCATGAAAAAGAGCATATACTCATAGGAGCAGATCGCCTTCGTTCTGGTGTATACAAACGCCCACAACGAACTGATTACGATAAAAAAAGACATGAACGAAAAACGTGTGGAAGCCATGAGAATAATAACGCAGCTTATGATGCCAAACTAGGGAACACGCTCTTGCGTGCTCTATAAGCTCATCAGTGTATGTCTGGTAGAAAGATGATTTTATTGACAAACTATGCAAATGGGATATTCTACATTCAAAAAGCATTAAAAAGCTTTGCATCTCTTTTGTCTTTGATGAAGGTCATAAGTTTGATGCCGCTAGCATCAATGAGCTAACCGGGAGCAGGTCAATCTGCCACTAATAAAAATCCGCGCTGCAATCATTTAAGACTGCAACGCGTATTTTTGATGGAACTGTTAGAACTTGCAATTTTTAAGCTCAAGCAAACTTTAAAATTATAGATGTCTAGACCGTTTTTTTTTGAAGGGCTTCTTATGGAAATATGCCAGCCCAGTGATAATCAGCGACACGAAGGTACCCCATCCGCTTAGCGCCTTAAGCATGTTTGACTTTTTAAAATCCTCGGTCGCCGCATGCTCAATTGTTTGACCCGCTCCGCCTTCGAAAATATCTGATGTGGCCGCAGCAGGCTGCATCACGTTATTCGATGATGTTGCTATAATGGGACTGCCCGGTACGCTGACTTCCCATATGCCACCCGTAGTTGGATTCCCAGAAATATCAACAGCTCCGAGAGTTCTGATCTGGCCGTTGCTCAGAGTGACTTCCACCATGATGTCAGGGTTGTTCTGGAGCATGTCATAGACACTTTGCGGGATGTCATTAAAGGTGTTGGCATTAACTTTAACGGTATCACCCGGGAGCGCCTTTTCAATCAGCTGATTGACGTTGTTCCAGAATTGCTCCTCCTGAGCCATCGGTGTTGGGGTTGGGGCAGGTTTGTCCCCGCCGCCATTCGAGTAATTTTCTGATGAACTGGTGTCATCGTCAGAATCGTCAGATTGATAGAAAAATGGAATGCCAATGTCGAGCGCAATGCTAAGAGCATTGAGGTCTATTCGAATACCTGTTGGGCTTTTGGCATTGCCAATGACTGTAACTTGACCGCTTACGGATATTGGAGCCAGAATTCCGTTAATTCTGGCTGGAATGCTCGCAGTAAAGCCTCCGTTTGTATCAAGCGTTAATTTTACAGCCTGAGCATTGCCGGAACCCGTATCTCCATTCGATGTGGTCGGTAAGCCAATGGTAAGGTTTTTTAAATCGACCTGATAACCTCTCAGCGCACTGCCGTAAACAGTGGTTACAGCATAACGTGCGTGGCCATCCTGTGTAGGGACGCCATCAGAACGGTTGTTTTCAACGCCTCCCTCCACTTTAACTGTACCGCCAAGGTTGCCGGCTGTGGTGTTTTCGACCGCAAGCGTTGGCAGGAAATTCACCGCCACACTGGTTTGCGGTGGCAGGCTTTCAGCACTGTCCGCAAGCTTGAGGTAAACGGCCCCTTCGCTGTTGCGGGAGATTTCCGCTTCGGGATAAACCGCACGCAACCCATCATAAGCTGCGTTCCCAATCGGCTTGAGGCTACCACTTTCATCGATATAGTCCATGACGGTAATTTGCGAGAAATCCGTTGCGCCATAGCCCCTGTAAGATACGGTAAACGACCGGCCGAACGTATAATAGATATCTGGAATCCACGCTACCGCGATCTGGTTGTCCTGATAGTCCACGCCGTCCAAAGCCTCGGGATCGGCATCTGCCGGTGCTGTATCCACGACGGCCACCTTACCGCCGACATCACTTTTTGTAGAATCGGCCGGATTAATCGTCGCATTATCAATCTTGATTCGGGTAGAATAGGCGTTTGTGAAGCGGGCTGTAGCCGTACCACCTTTGCTTAGTGTTCCCGTTTCATTTACAACGGCTGTCAGGTTGAAGTCGGTGTGCGTCAGTTCGTCAATTCGATACTGCCGTGCAGGATAGTTATTAATCATCGCGCTCTCCTGTACTATTGCGTCAGCCCCATGCAAGATTATAACACCCTGCGCATCGGTTGTTTCCAGCGTATCGTTCCCATCGGTATCCGTCAGTGTATAGGCTCCGGTGTATAGCACCCACTCGTCGTGTAGATTTTTGTAATAAGCTTTGAAATAGAACGATGTTTCTGCGCCGGCATCCTGCGTCTGCTTTTCGACGGCCAGCGTTCCAGTGTCTATTGTATTGGTAATATCCATGCCACTGACACTGTAGGTCGCAGGGTCAACCGTTCCGGCGGTATAGGCGGTGGAGTAGCCGGTTATTGCCGTTTCTTTAACCGAATATTTGCCCGCATCCGCCGCACTGGCGGGTCTGGGCAGGCCGGAGATGGTATAACTCCATGTGTTGCCGCCGCTTGTATCCCAGACAATCTGCGATGATTTGGGCTGAATGGCCAACGCCGTGCCGTCATACAGCACCGTCAGCGCAACGCCCGACGGGCGGAAGCCGTGCAGATCGCTCTGGTCGTCCCACGTCTTGGTTCCGGAAATAGTGAAAGTGCTCAGCGCGTTTTGCAGATTCGCCCCAGTGACATCACCCGTGCCTGCGCTGACGCTGCCGCTCACCGTTTCAGCCGTGGCCGTGTAGCCCGTAGGCACCGTCTCCGAAACGGTGTATACTGCCGAAGTGCCGTCGGGATTGTAGCGCGGCAGTCCTTCAACGGTGTACTGCCACACGTTGCCGCTCTTTGTCGGCCAGTTGATGGTCGGTTGCGGCGAAAGCGCCACACCGCCGTTTTTAATCGTCAGTGCCAGATTGTCGGGGCGAAGATGATTATAGTTGCTGTCATCGGCCCAGATCTTACTGCCTGAGATGTCCACCAGCATCAGCGTATTGGTGATGGCCGTCGTGTTGCCGGTAGGCGTTGCCACGAAACGATAGGCACCCACGCGACCCTCCAGCGGATTGTCGTCATCATCCAGCACCACGTTGACTACTGTGCCGCCGTTCAGCGTCAGGCTCTTCTCGATGGCGCGGTAGGCGTAGGCGCTGCCACTCAGATCATAGGTCTGAATATTGGCAAAGGCGGTGCTGGCCGTTCCGACATTGATATCCATCGTTTTACCGCCGACGTCTGTCCAGACACCGCCGACATAGCGCTGAAGCTGCACGGTGATTTTCTCAACGCCTATGTCATAGCCGTAGTGGTTCCACGTCTTGTTGACCTGTACGCTGTGCCGCAACAGCCTGTTGGTAATGGTGGTTGTATGCGTGGTGGCGTTATCCGCCTCGGAAACAAGCTCATAGCCCGCGGCGCGGCCGGTGTCCGCGTCCAGCGCAACACCACTGATTTTTGTTTCTCTCACCGCGTAGCTATAAAGGTTGCCGCTGGCGTCATATTTGAGCAGGTCGCTCCAGGTATAGGACCAGCTGCCCGTGGCGGTCAGCGACTGTGTCGCCACAATATTCGGCTGTACCACCAGTGCGTAGCCGGTCAAGGCTGTTTTACGATAGAGCGCAACCGTTACATCATCCGGCAGTGTGGCGCCGCTGGCATCCTGCCACACCTTTTGTGCGGTGTAACTAAGCTTTTGCAGCGTATTGGTTACAATGAGCGTTTTTTCCTCACCGCTTGTGCCGGTGCCACTGACAGCGGTTGAATAGCCGGTTACATAGCCTGGCACAGCCGCCTCTGTCACTTGATATTCCAAAAGTTCCCCATCACGGCGTTGGGGTAGGTTCATCCATGAAACATCTGCCCAGCTGCCCGCTGCTGTAACGGTTACAGGGTTGGTCAACGCAGCACCACTCTGATCGGTTGTGACCGCCGTAAAGGTGCCTGTGCTTGCTTTTCTAACCTTAAGTGTCAGCGCAATGCTTTCGGGACGAGTAACACCTGCCAAACCGGTGCCATCCCCTGCCCAAACCTTTGTAGCCTTAACTGTCATGGTTTTGGGATCATAACGGTTATTAAAAGTGTAAGTAAAGCTACCGGCATCCCATACCGCCGCGCCGGAGTCAAGAGAATAGGAAGTGTCGCTTCCCAGTTCCTCGGAGACTGTGTATTCCGATTCTACGGTTGTGCTACCATTTTTATATTTTGGCAAATCTGTAAATGTGTGCGACCAGTCACCTGCTTCATTGAGAGAAACCGTTTGCACCTGAGAACCATCACGGAACAGTTTGATCGAAATAGTGTCGGGACGAACACCATCCTGATCACTGTTGTCATTCCAGACTTTTTTTACGGTAAGCGCTGTATCCGCGTCGCGCTCCTGAACCGTATTGGTTATGCTGATAAAGATGTCGTCGCCCGCGTCGCTGTCGGCACCATAAGAAACCGAGTAGTTATATGTTTCTCCGCCTGTGAGTGTGTCGGCATTATTGTAGGTTACATCGCTATCGCTGATTTTAATCTCCTTGACACGGTAGTTATATATCTCCCCGTCCGGCGCAATCCTTGGGATATTTTCCCACCTGTGTGTTTCGCTTTCGTATTCGTCTGCCGCCGTCTCCAGATTGACGCTGTTTATCGTCGTGTAGCTACTATCCGCGCTGCTGGCTGTTTTGCGTTGCAACGCAACCGTCACCGAAGTTTTGCCATCGGCAAGATTTTCAGGGCGGGAATGGTAATATTCATTGCGGTCATCCCAAAGCTTTTTAACGGAGAAATTAATGGTGTCAAGCATATTGCCTATGTTAATTTGCGGGCTTGTTCCATTGCTTATCGACACATAGGACGGGCTGACGGTCGGGGTAAGATAGCCCGTCGGCTCACCGCCAACCTCCGAAGCACGGTAACGAATAATCTGACTTGTGCCAGTGCTTGAAACATTGGTATAAGTGCTGTTAACCCGCGCTGGAAGCGCACTCCATCCATCATGCCAATTGTTTGCGCTGTTAAGCGTCACCGCACTGCCCGTTACAGACCAACTAACGCCTGTATTAAGCGATGATTCCAACTGTGCCTCAACAGAAGCCGGCCGATAATCAGTGTCATAACCATAGTCCGTCCAGTTTTTTTGCACCGAAACCCCAATGACATCCGTCGTATGAGTATTGGTAAAGCTATAAAGTTTGCCATCGGGCGAACTGGTCGGATAAGCGGTTGCTGCCGCTTCGCTGATTTCCGAAGTCGTTGTGTATTTGGCTGGTTGCGTTTGCAGGGCAGAATAGATCTTTAGGGTCGTACCGTCCAGCGCATACTTTGGTACGGTTACCGGCAATACAGGCCACTTGGTTGCATCTGTCGACTGTACGGCAGTAGGCTTGTTCAGTGTAAGCGCCCGCGAGTTGCCGTTTTGGTCTTTAACGGTGTACGAGATACTGGTAGCTGGCCGTACGCCGTCCTGATTATTTTGGTCACTCCATTCAGACTGCAAATAAACCTTCGTCAATTCGGCCGTGTTCGTCACCGTGCTAGTGCTTGTGTTGGCATCACTCTCATAAGTATCACTGCCGTAGGTAACAGTATAGGCGCCGATAACATTACTCGACAGGCTATAAGTCGTGCCGGTCGTAGCATTAGCCATTGAGATTTCTCGAGCACGGTATTGGTATTCTTCGCCTGTCATTCGGTCATACCGTGGCAAATCGGACCAGGAGGCCGTCGTTGCGGTTAAACTGACTGTTTTTGCGGTCAGCAGGTCGAATGCGACCCCATCCGTCGACCTCTCTAACTGATAAGTCAGCGAGATATTACTTCCTCTGAGTCCAAAGTTTCCGGTTGCAGGAATGCTGGTGCCATCGGAATACTTCCAGCTCTTCGTCAGACGAAGCGTGGTTGTGTTCAACGTATTAACGAAATCTGCAATATAATCAGTGGGAACATCTGCATTCGGCGCTGCCTTCACCTTTAAACTACTTGCTGTATAGCCTGTAACCGCAGCTTCAGTGACGCGATAATCATATGTTGTTCCGTCTGGTGCATATTTCTTCAATACCGGCGCGGTAAATTCGTATGTCCATGTATTGGTGCTGGCGGACTTATTCCAACTGTAAGTCGAGCCGGTTACCGACTCCCAACTTCCCACCATGCCCGCACGCCGCTCAAGCGTCAACACCATATCATCCGGGCGGGTGTTATAAGTATTGCTGCCATCGCTCCAGGTTTTGGTGCCCTTGACCGTTACGGTATCTCCACCCGTATAGTCGTTTAGCAGATCAACCTTATTAATGCTTGCGCCTTCATCGGGTACCTGATTGTACTCGGTAGCCGGCGTAACCGTATAACCATTGATGGGCTGCTCACGCACAGACCATACATACGGCTGGCCATTTGGCGCAAACTTGGGCACCGTCTCCGAATAATCACCGTAGAAAAATCCGCTGGCTTCAGCCGAACCACGCAGCGTCACCGTTATTGTCTTATGAAACTCACGGGTGCCAAGCAGACTGCCATCCTGCTTTTGCATCTGCCGGTAAAGATTGAGACTGACTTCAGGGTAGATACTGCTACCCAATCCGCTTAACGCATCCCCGCTAAAGCTTTTTACACCATAAATGGTGCGGGTAACACTGCTGGGCGAATAAGTATTATTAAGTGTAAAATATCCAACTTGCGGCTCGCTGGCGATATAACCATCAATAGATTCTTCTTTTAAGATGTACTGGATTATACGTCCAAAAGCATCATAACGCGGCAAGTCCTCAAACGCAAAAGTCGTCGCGCCTTCGGCGATTTCACACTGCTGTACTGCGCCGCCTATCAGATAGTTTACAGCATCAGAAGTAGTGAGCACTCCAGCGCTATCGCTGGTATAGGGCTTATATTGAAGCGTCACAGTAGCTTTAGGATAATCGGTTTTGGCCAGTGAACTTGGCACGCTGGTCCAAATCTTAATACCATTTATATTCCTTGTGTCCTCCAGACGGTTAACGGCCGTCCCTCCCATTGGCGCATAATTAGTCAGCTCAGTCTTTCCAACGGTTGAAAAATCATCACCGGTCGGTGATTCGCTGTAATAATGGGTCTTATACAAGCCCGAAATGGGCATAACCTCTTTGACATAATAGGTTATTTTAAAGCCCTGACTGGTGTATTCCGGCAAGTTGCTAAAAGTACAGATCCAATGGTATGGGTCCGTGGTATCCCAACGATGCTCAATATACCCCATGGGCTCATATTCTACATCGTTATAGCTGCGGTACACCTGAAAATAAATGTCCGGTCTGCGCTCTGTACCGTTGTCCATCCAAATTTTGTGCACTATGGGCGATGATAAGGTATTGGACAGCGTATTGGTTAAATGATAAGTGACCAGATCGTCAGTGTGATCATTCCCGACAACGTAGGTATCTAGGGAAGCAGAAATCCTGTAGTCCCCTTGCTTGGCAGGATCTTCGAACGCTTCTGAAACATCGTAATTATAAAGCGCACCATCCATGTCATATTTTGTGAGACCTGTAAACACAGCCTGCCACGCCGCCGTTTCACCATTTGCGTCTACTTTACCATCGAGCGTCACCGATTGTGGCGTAAAACCGGCCTCTGCGCGCGTGACGGTGACAACAATCGGACTGCGGGTATCCTCTTTATTTCCGCCATCCACCCAACTTTTTTGCGCGACAATATTAAGCTGTCCTACTCTAAGGTTGGTAAAACGGTAAAAGCGGTTGCTTGTACTGCCAATCGCGTCCGTCGTAACCTCATACTGGTAAAGCGATGTGTCGGTCTTTAAGGTGCCGATTTGTCCGACTGGTGTTCCCTCAGCGCCATATGTGACATATACCGGTAGACTGTTGACCGTTGCATAAATCTCTTTTAGATAGTAGTTTGCATAAAACGCAGCATCAAACGTTGTTGTATCTGAGTCATATGAACCTGCTGGAAAACCGATATACGCTTCCCAGTTATTACTTTTGGTTAACGTGACACTATTGAGCAGTGTGTCATCGCCAACCTTGAATAAGCCAATGGTGAGATTGCGGCGCGAAGTTTCGTCGCCGTCGTCGAGCCACCGCTTATAGGCAAACATTGTCGGGCCACCACTGGTATAAGCATGGTTTGTCACAGTTGCCGTAATGACATTGGGTGTTACAGTCGCATCGTTATCATAACTATAATTGACCCAATAACCCGACACCGTACTTTCCTTCACACTGTACTCATAGGGCGCACCTTTATCATCATATTTTGGCAGAACTTCAATCAGCAATTCCCATGCATCTGCCGAGGATAAACGATTTCCTGTCATAACAGTTGTGGAGCCGGCCGGCAAGGATGCCGTAATGTCCACATCGTTCTGATAGACCGTAAACGTAATGGTTGTATTGCTCTCAGGTGCCTGATCTACCCACACCTTTTTAATCAGCAAATTTATTGTTCCGTTAAGTGCGTTGGTGATGGTGTAGGCATTGCCCGATTTCTCCACCGAAATATTGTAGAAGTCTCCATGAGCATTATCGAAATGAAAACTGGTTTTATCCTCCAGCCCGGTTTTGGTATTTTCGCCAACTGTCACTTCTGATTCCACCACACGATACTCAAGAGGCAACCCAGAATCACTGAATGCGGGTTGACTAAAGGCTGTGGTCTTTTTCATAAGTTCTGCGATAAAACCATTCAAAGTTTTGGTGGCAACCGTCTCCCAAGAGTCATCAGAAAGCTTCTTTTGCAGGGCCAACGTGACGGATTTATCCAGCGTCTGATGTGCCATATCCTGCCAAATCTTTGTGGCTGTTAACGAGACGGTACCGGTACGGCGGTTCTGAATCGTGCCCCCGTTAAACAAATAGAGATGATTACCTGCCAAGCCCCCGTTATTAACAAAATACTTGGTATAACGGCTGTCACTACTGAGCATTTCCTTGACAAAATAAACGTATTCCACGCCATCCTCGTCAAAACGCTCCAGCTTTGCACCCGAATTAACCGACTCATACAGCGCACCAAAGTCAATATCTGTTGACGTTTCGGGGCTGACCGTCTTATCAAGCGTCATTGTCATCTTGGAGACAGGCGACCCTTCGGTATAATCATTCGAATTATTGTCGGAATATCGATAAAGTTGATAGGTTCCGGATGGGCGGCTTGCAATGGTTTCTGCCGCGCCATCATCCTGCCACATTTTATGGCCAACAAATGTGGTAGGGCCTGCCAACCCGTTTATGATGGTGCCACCGGAATATGCCGCGTCGGTCAGCGCGGCATAGTTTGTTAAGTTTTTATAAGCAGTTGTATATACCACTTCGTCGGCATTGGCCAGCGTATGCCCCGCCCGAAGCGAAAGTGTGTTCTGCACCAGTTTATAGGTATAGGGCGTGCCATCACTTGCATACTGCACAAGTGAATCAATCGAAAGATTCCACGCGCCTACAGACGAAGAATCAATAGCGATCATGCCCGCATCAAGCGCGTATGCCACATTATCCTGATAAAGCGTCAGATAATCTTTATATTCCGCAACTGTTGGCCTTGTTCCATTGGCATTTTCGCCGTCATTCCAGACAATGGTCGTCTGCAACGTCATCAGTTTGGTGTTGGTGATGACCCATTTTCCTGCCCCATCCACTGCCGATGCCGTCTCGTACCCTGACGGCGTGGTTTCTTGTTGGGCCGTGTAAGTCAATGCATCCCCGTCAATGTTGCATGCGGGAAGCTCATATGCAAATTGCCATGTATTGTAGGAGGAAATTTTATCAACGTCAGCGGCACTGACCATAACATTTTGAGGATCGCTGCCCCCCACCAATGAAAACAAATTCAACACCACATCTGAAGGTCTTTCAGACGCTGCATCGTGATTATCATTCCAATTAACGAGCACTATATAAACAGTTTTAGCGCTATGGTAAAACGCAAGTACCGAATCATCCATTGGAGATGTAATTTCAGCATCGCTTATTAACAGCGAAGATGAAGAGCACCCCGTCTCACGTACTGTAGCGTCAATGAATGCAGTGCTTTCAACCCAAATTTCTGCGCTTTCACCTGCCGCAAGCGAAAATGTAATGCTATCGCTATAGGCTGTTGTTACCCCGCCGTTCAACTTATATTCTCCGTCGAATGTACCCCCATCTGTTGACAGGACAACCTCATATTGCGCAGCAAAGCCGTCAGGAATGGACGCGTAATGAGTATTGCTGATAATGACACGTTGCTCAACCGAATCCGTGGGGCCAGAATCAATAGTACTGATAGCGATATCATCATCTTCTTCATCACCGAACGTGACTGAATCGCTAACACTGCTATCTAATGAACTGGATGAATCCGCCAAAGTTATTAGAGGAGACAAGTAAGGCATGATAATGAACATAGCAAGCACGAAAGAAATAACACTTTTACCGTACGAAGAGGCTGCATTACCGT